>NZ_JBDNTB010000064.1:0-15163 GCF_047719395.1 Propionibacterium sp. | reverse complement strand
TTTTCTTTTCTGAGATGGCCTGGGGGGGCCGCGGGTGGGTTGGCGGTGGGGGTTGAAGATCTCCTGGGGGGGGGCCGGCCGCCGCGGTGGGGGGCCCCCCCCCATTCTTCCACGAGGAAGGTGTGAACCTTGTGCAGCTTCTGGCTGCCCGTGACAACCTGAACCGCACGGTTGCAGGTGTTTCCGCGTCAGGCCTTCTTCGGGCTCTGACTGGCAGCCGGTGCATCAGCATCTGACACCGTGAGGGAGGTGGGACGCCTGCCAGCCACGAATCCGACGACAGCCAGGACGACGCCGATGACGATCAGGACGATTCCTGCGACAAGAGCGATGGTGCCGATCAACCAGAAGGCGTAGGCGGTCAACAGCATGGACCGCAGCGCGTCACCATTGAACAGCGTGGTGCGCAGTGCGGTGAGCGAGACGACCTGCGAATCCTTGTTGATCTCGTCGGTGGTCTTGCCCTGCGCCGTCAGGTCTGCCTTGCGATCGTTGATGTGATCGCCGACGCCCTCATACATCGTTCCGGCGGGAAGCCCCGCAGCCTTCACGGCCGCATTCATGTGCGCCCAGATGAAGTGATTGGCATAGGCCTGAGCCTGGGTGCCCGTCGTGAGCGGCTTGCCGATGTAGGGCGTCAGGGCATCCTTGTCGGCCTGATTGGCCAATGCATTGATACTGGCCTGGTCCGGCATCGTGATGTTCTCCTGCTTGAGCTGAGCGGTGACATAGCTGTGCGAGAAGTTACCTCCGATGAGGGCGCCGATTCCCACGATGATGAGCACTATGCCGACGATCTTGGCGAGCGTGGTGTAGATGGATCGAGTCATGATCCATGCCTTTCTCCGCGGCCGGTCGTGACCGCAGTCATCATTGACTTTTTGATCACTGTCATCCTATGTCGGACACTTTCACTCGAATTCACTCGAACTGCATGATGGCTGGGGCGACTCACGGCCCCGACTCGCCCAGATGGCCTGCATTGCCCAGATGATTCGTGCCGGTCCGGATCTGGGATGCCACGAATGAACTCACTGACAATGCCGCTGACATCGGTGAGCGCAGCTTGGGCGCCTGCCATGAACTGGCAGCCGGGGTCCCGCTGGTGAATTGGGCGGTGGAACCGACAGGTGATAAAGTCACTAGCCGCGCCCTGTGGGGCGCAACCCAGTACTTTCGACCCAGAGGCTGAACACGTGGCAAACATCAAGTCGCAGAAGAAGCGCATCAAGACCAACGAGAAGGCTCGCCAGCGCAACAAGTCTGTGAAGTCGGCTCTGCGCACATACGTGCGCAAGTTCCGGGAGGCCGCAGATGCAGGCGACAAGGAGAAGGCCGTCGAACTGGCCGCCGTCGCCAACCGTCAGCTGGACAAGGCAGCCTCGAAGGGCGTCATCCACGCCAACCAGGCCGCCAATCGCAAGTCCTCCATCTCCCGGCGGGCTGCAGCTCTCTGAGCTTGGTGCCAATGGCCACTCAGGGCTGAGTGCTTGGCCCTGCGCAATGTTCCTTCGGGATCTGCGCAGATGGCCCCGCTGTCGGCGACATTCAAGCGCCCCGATCCTCACTGGGTTGTCGGGGCGCTTGTTCATGCCCGTACGCGGCAGGCCCATGTGCGTATGACGGAGTCGCGATGTGATCATCGGTGCAGACGGCTCTGCTCACTGCAGATGTGGTGCTCGAAAAGGGCACAGCGAGCCTGGCACAGGCAGCCGGCTGCCGACACACGTGAGTTTCCACCCGCTGATCAGCCGTGCTGGCTCATTCGTGCGGCGTCCAGGGTGAGCAGCAATTTTTCCAAGGCGAAGTCCGGATCTGTGGCGGCTCCCTTGACCTCGGCATCTGCCCTTGCCACGGCGATGATACCTGCCGCCACCGCAGCAGAATCCCAACTCCTGGCCTGCCGGGCGAGGGTCTTCAGCTTCCACGGCGGAACACCGACCGCGCGTGAGAGTTCCACATCGGACATCCGCGAGGACCGATGATCCACATACTTGCCCAGCGCACGTAGTCCGCTGGCGAGAGCGCTGGTGACCAGAACCGGTGGCACGCCGCAGGACATCGCCCAGCGCAGTCGTTCCAATGCCCGTCCAGCATGACCTGCCAACACCTCGTCACTGACGGCGAAGCTGGACGTTTCGGCGCGCCCCACGAAGTAGCGGCTGATCATGTCGACGGTGAGACGCGTACCGGCCCAATCGCTGGCCAGTTGACTGACGGCACCGGCGAGTTCCCGCAGATCGCTGCCCACGGCGTCGACCAGGGCCTGGGCTGCGTGCTGATCCATGTCCACCCCAGCTCTGCGTGCCTCGGCGATGACGAAGGAGGGAAGTTCCCAGGCTTTCGGGCCGGTGGCAGGAACCACATGCGCCTTGCGCTTGCGCAATTTGTCGACCACGCCACGCCCTTTGGCTCCCCCGGGATGATCAAGGATCAGACAGACGTCGCTGGCGGGCTCGGTGGCGAACTGCACGATGGCATCACCCACCTCCACCGACGCGCCGGGAAGACCGTGCACCACCACCGCGCAGTAGGGCGTGAACAATGAGCCACCCGTTGCTTCGAGCAGGTCGGCAGGCGAGATGGCGCGAGCTTCCAGCTCACTGATCTGCACCTCGGGATGTTCCGCGCGGGCTGCATTGAGCAACCGGGCCACGGCACGCTGGGCCAGGAGGGCTTCGGGGCCCTGGACCAGGGTGACGGTGCCGAAGACTGACTGTGCTGATCCATGCTCGCCCGGGCCGCGCCCGGTGGGGGCCCGCACTCCAGACCTCTGAGTACGCTTCCTGCCCGTCCCCGCGCCTTGTGCTGCCACGAGCTCATGGTGCCACTGAGCACCGACACGATTGAATCTTGCCCATGTCACCATGGGCATCACGGGAAAGCAACATGGGTTTCGACACTGCCCTGGCATCATCGCCGGCTTGCCACATGGAACCGTCCGTCGCCCTGATGCGCCACGGCGATGTCGCCATGTTCATCCGTGCGCAGCACTGTCATCGAATGACGCGACAGGGTGCCCACAGTTTTGGCCGTGGGGTGGCCGTAGGAGTTGTTCTTACCGGCACTGACCAGAGCGATCCGGGCCTGGGTTGATGCCAGGAATCTGTCGTCCTGATCTGAGGAGCCGTGATGGGGAACTTTCAGTACCTCCGTGCGCAGGCCCTCGCCTATGGTTCTGTTTGCCGTGCGTTGTGCATTGGCACCCATGTCGCCTGTCACCAGCAGGCTGAAACTGGGCCGGGCGACACGTCCGAGGATGCTCGAATCGTTCTCGGCGGCGCTCTCACCTTCCCTTGCCGTCGGTGCAATACCCGGGCCGGTGTCGGGGGCCACCTGCAAGGTGAACCAGGTCGCCTCCCCCACCACGAGAGTGTCCCCGGGAGCAGCGATTCTGGATGGGGTTCCTCGTGCACTGATCATCGCATGCACGGCTGCGGCCTCCCTTGCCGGTGATACCAGCGGGTTGAGCAGCGCGGCCTGAACACTCGCGACCCGGTACACACCCTCCAGCCCGCCGACATGATCGGCATGGAAGTGGCTGAGCACCAGTAGCGCCACGGTGCTGATGCCGGCATTGCGCAGGCAATTCGCGATGGCTGCTGGGTCGGGCCCCACATCGACGAGCACAGCGCTGTGCGGGCCGCTGCGCGCCAGAGTGGCGTCACCTTGGCCGACATCACAACTCACCACATCCCAATCCGTGGGCCAGCCGGGCATCGGCGGGCGCCACAGACAGGCTGCGATCATGGCGATGCCCAGCACCAGGCACCACACCAGCCGGGCAATGACCCGTGCAACAAGCCAGGCGATACCCGCGCAGCAGGCACACAGCACCACCACGGCCACCGGTGATGCGGGCCAGGTCACGAGTGCGGCGGGCATGTCCGAGGCGATGCGGGCGACGAGGATCACCGGCTGGACGCACCAGCCGGCCAACCATCCCAGTGCGATCCCTCCCATCGGAAAGGCAGTGCCGAGGGCTCCGGCTGCCATACCGAGTACGGTGACAGGCCCGATGAAGGGCGCCACGAGGGCATTCGCACCCAGGGACACCATGCTCACGGAACCGGACAGCATCGTCACCAGGGGCTGGGTGGCCAGCTGCGCGGCAAGTGGGACGCAGATCGATTCAGCCAGCCATCCCGGCGACCAGTGGCGCATCGCCTGCTGCCATCGGCCCGCCCACCAGAGAATTCCGGCAGTGGCGAAGGCGGACAGGGCGAATCCCCAGCTGCGGGCCAGCCATGGATCGGCCAGCACGAGAATCCACACTGCCATGGCGAGTTGGCGCAGTCCTGCCGGGCCGACACCACGGCGACCTGTGGCTCCCAAGGCCACCAGGCCCATTGCCGCTGCCCTGACAACGCTCGGCTCGGAGCGGCACAGCAGCACGAAACCGAGCACGACAGGCAGTGCGAGCGCGCGCAGCGGCCACCCTCTCATACCCAGCGTGCGGGCGATGGTGAGCGCGAAGACGAGCATGAGGGTCAGGTTCGTGCCGGAGACGGCGGTGAGATGGGTGAGTCCGGCCGTCCTGAAGTCTTGGGTCAGGTCTTTCGGCAGTCCCGATGTGTCGCCCACGACCAGGGAGGGCACCAGCCCGGCCTGGGCCGGGTCGCTGTGTGCCATGGCATCATGCAGCGCGTCCCGGACTCTGTTGAGCAAGCCGTCAAGAGCGCCGGGCGGAGCCACCACGCGAGACGGAGCCGTGGGCCTGATCCGGGCCGCCAATTTGTCGGCGGTGTCCATGGGCTCGGATGCCTTACCCACCAAGACCACCTTCTGACCCACTTTCAAGGCAGTGAGTTCACTGGCCAGTTCCCCAGAAACGACCAGCTGTGCGTCTGCCCGCAAACGCGTAGTCTCGCCACGGCTGGTCAGCTGAACGACGCTGACAAGCAGCGTCACCGAATCTGGACGGCCTGCCTTGCCTTCATGGTTGCGGGGATCTGTGCGCACTTGGGCAACGATCTCGACCATTGCGTTCTGCTGGGCTGCCTCGGCGAGGGGCGAGGCGCGCACCGCCCACTGCTGGCCAAGGCTGGACAGCATGGCGGTGAGCGCGACTACGGCGCAGGCGCCCAGATGCCATGTGTTTCGGCGCACACCCACCCCGATGCATGCGGCCGTTGCCACCGCGATTGTGAGCCCGGCAGCGAGGGGCACAGTGAGCGTGCACCACGCGGCAGCCCAGGCGCACAGCGCCGGTGCCGCAAGACGCAGGTCCACCACGGCCTCTCGCGGGGTGGCAGCGCGCTCATCACGAGACGGTGACATGGTTCTTGACCTTCTCGTAGAGTGCGGGGCCGATGCCGCTGACCTCCTGCAGTTCCTCGATGCGGGTGAAACGCTTGTGTTCGTTGCGCCATTCGACAATCCGGCCGGCGATCACCGGCCCGATGCCGGGCAACTGGTCGAGGGCAGTGACATCGGCAGTGTTCAGATCGGTCTTTGAACCACTGGCTCCGGCACCGCCAGCTGTCTGACCGCTCGCTGCTGCACCAGCAGGTCCGGTACTGGCAGATCCGGCGCCGCCAGTTCCTGCGGCCGACCCCTGCGGGGCGGCTGGACCGCGTACTTCACCCCGGGGCGAGGCCCTCGTACCGATGACGACCTGGCAGCCGTCGCAGATGGTGGCCGCAAGGTTGAGCTCGCCTGGATCGGCACCATCAGTCATGCCGCCGGCGGCCTTCACAGCATCTGCCACCCGGGCTCCCCAGGGCAGCTCGTGCACTCCGGGGACGCGCACCTCGCCGAGGACGTGAACATGGACAGGCGGTTGCGGCGTCGGGCTCACAGAGCCGGGAGACGTCCCCGTGGCAAGCGGGGAAGCGCCAGGCGTGCTGAATCCCTCCAGTGCCGTGATGCGACCGGCCGGCACGGTGGTGGCGCGAGCCCGCAGGATCTGGCTGGTCGCGAAGATCAGCATCGCAGCGCAGACCACCACGACGACCGCCAGGTGAGCCCGACCGAATTCTCGTGCACTGCGAACGATTCTGGCAGGATTCGCCGCAGAGCGTTCCGTGCCATGTTCAATGGATTCTCGGTCCAGGGATCGGTGGTCGTGGTTCCCGGGGCTCTGCGTACCCCCACCGGAGTCCGGCGGGATCTGCGATGCGCTGCCCTCCTCCGGGAGAAGGAGATCACTGTGCTCTCCCGTCCTGTCCCCGAGACCTTCATCGAAATCGATGAACTCGTCGTCATCGGCTGCTTCGGACGGCCCAGAAGTCTCTGGCGACAACTGTCGACGGGGCGCGGGCGCAGACCACGGCTCGCCTGGCATGAGTTGCCTCAGCCGCTCGGCGAGCCTCTCCTGGTCGGAATCAATCCGCGAGGTGGGCCGCACACCGAGATCTTGTGCCCTCACCCACCAGATCGGTCAGTTCAGCGGTTCCCTGGGGACAAATGTCTGGAACGTGACGCGGCGAGGGCGTTCGGGACTGCACACAAGACCCCCGAGTTCACTGCACGCCCGCGCATCCATCAGCCCGCTCGGCATGGAGCCGACAAGAGTGTGCCGACAAGGCCTTACAGCAAATCGACGATCTCAACCTCGGGATAGTTGGGATGCCACATCTGTTCGGCAATCGCCTGCACGGGATCCTCGGGAACCAGCTGCGCCAGACCTTCGTCCACGGCCTGGCGTACAACGGCCAGCCCCACCTGCGCTGAGACCGTCCTCAACTCGCTGATAGACGGCAGCAGCGAGGCACCCAGGCTGGTGCTCATGCCGGCCTTCGCCACGGCCCTGGCCGCAGCCATGATCATCTTGTCGCTGACCCGGGTCGCCTGGGTGGTGATCACGCCGAGGCCGATGCCGGGGAAGACGAGCGCATTGTTCGCCTGGGCGATCTCAAAGCGCGTACCACCGTGCTGGATCGGCGTGAAGGGCGAGCCGGTGGCGATCAGGGCCTTTCCGTCAGTCCAGTTGATGAGGTCCTCGGGGAGGGCCTCGGCCCTTGATGTGGGATTCGACAGCGGCATGATGATGGGTCGCTCCTGGTAGGAGGCCATTTCGCGCATGATCTTCTCGGTGAAGGCGCCGGGCTGGGCTGAGCAGCCGATGAGCATCGTCGGGTGAACGCGATGCACCACTTCGGCCAGGTCGTATCCCGAGTGCCCGCCGCGCCAACCCTTCACGTCGTCCGCCGAACGGGCATAGGGCTCCTGGAAATCGCGCATGTGCCCACCATCGACGATGAGGCCCCGGCTGCCCATTGCCCAGAAACGCGAGCGGGCGTCCTGGGTGGCCAGGCCCTCGTCGCCCATCAGTTGCACGAGCAGGTCGGAGATGCCGATGCCAGCGGTGCCGGCGCCGTAGACCACGATCTTCTGTTCGGTCAGTGGCACCTCGGAACGCTTCACGGCGGACAGCACCGCCGCTGCGACGACCGCTGCCGTGCCCTGGATGTCGTCATTGAAGGTGCACAGTTCGTCGCGGTAGCGGGCGAGGATGCGATGGGCATTGCTGGGCCCGAAATCCTCCCAGTGCAGCATGGCGTGCGGAAAGAGCCTGTGCGCTGTAGTGGCGAACTCGTTGATGAATTCGTCGTACCGCTCGCCACGCACCCGGGAATGCCGCACACCCAGGTAGCCCTCGTCGTTGAGCAGCTCGAGATTGTTCGTGCCAGTGTCCAGCACGACAGGAAGCGCCCTGCTCGGGTGGATCCCAGCGGCCGCGGTGTAGACGGAAAGCTTGCCGATGGTGATCGAGACACCCCCGACGCCCTGGTCGCCTATGCCGAGGATGCCCTCGGAATCGGTCACCACGATGAGGTCGACATTGTCCGGGGAACGCCCGTAGTCAAGCAGCGATTGCTCCATGATCTCCGGATGGTCGATGTCGAGGAAGACACCGCGTGGGCGCTGGAAGAGATGGCTGTACTCCTGGATGGCCTGCCCGATGGTGGGTGTGTAGATGATCGGGAGCATCTCTTCGATGTGTTCGGTGACGAGCCGGTAGAAGAGGATCTCGTTGCGGTCCTGCACCCCGCTGAGAAAGATGTATCGGGCCAAGTCACTGGGCTCCACGAGGTACTGCTGGTAGAGGCGGTTGATCTGGTCGTAGACATTCATCACGCCGGATGGCAGCAGCCCGGTGAGGCCGAGGGCGCTGCGTTCCGCCTGGGTGTAGGCCGTCCCGAAATTGATCATGGGATGGGTCAGTACTTCGCGGCCCCGGGCGGCGATTCTCACGACCTCCTTGCCGTCACGACGGACGTACTCGAAATCCTTCTCCATGTCCCCTCCATTGCCTGCCGTCAACACTGACATCGGGTGTCGGCCAGCACCCGGAGTCCATCTTGTCACGGCGCATGCTCCACAGGGGATGGCGATGCAAAACCCGGGCCAAGGGCCCGTGCCAGCCGGAACCGCATGGGAATCACCTTGTCAGGCGAACAGTCCGCAGCTGTCGAAGGTGGCTTCGCCTCGCAGCACCGTGGCGACCACTTTGGTGTGGTACGCCCGGCGTGCAAAGGGTGTGTTGCGGGCGATGGACGACAGCCGCTGCGGATCGACCTGCCACGGCAGATCCGGGTTGACCAGGCACAGGCAGGCGGGCCTTCCCACCGTGAGGTCGGCGCCGTAGGAGTCGCCCAGGCTGATCAGTGCTGCCGGGCGATCCGACATCCGCAGGGCAAGTTCACGCCAGCTCATCTGGCCGCTGCGGACGAAAAGATCAGCGACCACGGCGAGGGCGGTCTCCAGCCCGAGCATTCCGTTGGCAGCCTGATCCCACCCGCACGCCTTGGCGGTGTCGGGGTGCGGTGCGTGGTCGGTACCGATCATGTCGAGCGTGCCATCGAGGAAGGCTGCACGGCAGGCCTCCATGTTCTCGCGGCTGCGCAACGGAGGGTTGACCTTGAAGTTGGGGTCCAACCCGGCGACGACATCGGTGTCCAGCGCCAAGTGGTGCGGAGTGACCTCTGCGGTGACCGGGTAGCCCATCTTCTTGGCCCAGCGGACAACCTCCACCCCACTGAGGGTCGAGACATGGCAGACATGCAGCCTGGCGCCGAGCTCGTCGGCCATGATGGCGTCGCGGGCGATGATCACCGACTCTGCCATCTTGGGCCAGCCGGTCCTGCCGAGTTCGCGGGCCAGCTCGCCGTCGTCCATCTGTGCGCCTACGGTGAGCAGCGGGTCCTGGGCGTGCTGGGCGATCACCGATCCGGTCTCGCGCATGACGATGAGGGCGTCGCGCATCACATCGGAGCGTGCGACGCAGTGGCCGTCGTCGCTGAACATGCGCACTGCCGCGCGGCTGTCGGCCATGCCTCGGATGTCGGCGAGTGTTTCGCCGAGCTGGCCCCTGGTGACCGCGCCGATGGCGTGCAGGTCGCAGCGGCCCAGCTCGGTGGCGGTGTCCACCTCGTATTCGACGATGTCTGGGATGTCGGCCACCGGATCGGTGTTAGGCATCGCGAAGATGGCGCCGTACCCGCCTGCCGCGGCGGCGCTCATTCCGCTGGCGATCGTCTCGGCATCGCCGAGGCCTGGATCACGCAAGTGGGTGTGCGGATCGACCAGAGCTGGGAGAGCCACCAGACCGGTGCCGTCGATGACCTGCACATCGGGGCCTGCCTGTGCGGGGTCGGCGAAGCGCCCATCGAGCACGTAGAGGTCACGAGGACCTTCGCCGAGTACATCGGCGCCCCTCAATAGCCAGTCCATCGCGCTCCTCTGCCCTTGCCCAGCCCGCATTGCCCGGTGCGGCATGCGGATCCACTGATCCGGCTCTTACTCATATCAGCTCGTGCTCATATCAGCTCGTGCTCATATCAGCTCGTGCATGCCCGTGACCGCCGGGCTGCCCGGCACGCCAGACTGCGACGACAGCTGAACCGTCACTGTTGTCTGCCAGAACCTGCCCAGGATTTCCCGGTCACTTGCCCGGGACGATGCTCACCATCTTCGGCAGCCTGATGATCGTCTTGATCACGGGACGGCCGGCGAGTGCTCGTTGCACATTCTGGTCGGCCATGGCCACCTCGATGGCGTCCTCCTCGCTGATCTCGGGGCTCACCTGGAGCTTGGCTCGCACCTTGCCCTGCACCTGCACGACCATCGTCACCTCGTCGTCCACCAGCAGGTCGAGATCGGCGGTGGGCCAACTGCTGTTCGCAATGGAGGGTTCGCGGCCGAGCAGTTCCCACATCTCCTCCGCGACGTAGGGAGCGAACAGGCTGAGCGCCTGGGCCACGAATTCGACGGCCTCGCGCACCGCCGGGTCTGCGCCCTTTGCCGCGGCCTTGTCGACGGTCCTGCGGGTGGCATTGACCAGCTCCATGATGCGCGCCACAGCCACATTGAATCGACCGGAGGCGATGAGTTCGCTGATGTCGGCGATGGTCTTGTGGGTGGCCTTGCGCAGCGCCTTGTCCCCGCCCGCCGGATCGGTTCCTGCGGGTGTGGCAACCTCCTGGGCGAGGCGGTGGGCACGCTGCAAGAAACGCAGTGAACTGGCCGGGGAGACATCGGCCCAGTCGATGTCGTCCTCGGGCGGACCGGCGAAGACCACGGTGAGGCGCACCGCGTCGACGCCGAAGGCGTCGAGCTGCTGGCCGAGGTCGACACCGTTGCCCAGGGACTTGCTCATGGACTTGCCCTCGTTGATCACCTGGCCCTGGTTGAGCAGGCGGGTGAAGGGCTCGTCGAAGTCGAGATAGCCCAGGTCGCGTAGCACTTTGGTGAAGAAGCGGGAGTAGAGCAGATGCATGGTGGCATGCTCGACACCGCCGACGTACTGGTCCACCGGAGCCCACCGTTCGAGGTCTTCGCTACGGAAGGGCCCCTTGTCATAGCCCGGTGAGCAGTACCGGAAGTAGTACCAGGAGGAGTCGACGAAGGTGTCCATGGTGTCGGTGTCACGTTCGGCCATGGCTCCGCACTTCGGGCAGCGCACCTTCTTCCACTCGGTGGCAGCAGCCAGCGGGGAGGTGCCCTTGGGCGCCAGCGCCTCACCGCGCAGGTCGGGCAGTTTCACCGGCAGGTCTTTCTCGGGAACCGGCACGTCACCGCAGTGGGGGCAGTGGATGATCGGGATCGGGCAGCCCCAGAAACGCTGGCGGGACAGCAGCCAATCGCGCAGCCGGTAGTTGACGGTGGCCTTGCCGGTGGAGTTGGCCTCCAGCTGAGTGATGATCGTCTTCTTGCCGGAGTCCTTGTCGGGCAGACCGTCGAGCGGACCGGAGTTCACATAGACGCCGTCGCCCGTGGTGGCGATGCCCGACACGGCGGGGTCCTCCTCGCCGGTGTCGATGACGCGTCGCACCGGCAGGCTGTACTTCGTGGCGAAGTCGAGGTCGCGCTGGTCGTGGGCCGGCACCGCCATGATCGCGCCGGAGCCATATTCGGACAGCACGTAGTCGGCTGCCCACACCGGGACTTTCTCACCGTTGACAGGGTTGATGGCCTCGACACCCAGTGGCACCCCGGTCTTGACGTGGTCGGTGGACTGACGCTCGATCTCATTGGTGCGCTTGACCCTTTCGAGGTACTCCTCGAAGGCCGGGCGCTGGGCATCGGCGACGATTTCGCCTGCCAAGGCGCTGTCCGGCGCGACGACCATGAAGGTGGCGCCATAAAGGGTGTCTGGGCGGGTGGTGAACACGGTGACCGGTTCGTCTCTGCCTTCGATGGTGAAGTCCACCCAGGCGCCCTCGGAGCGGCCGATCCAGTGGCGCTGCATGGCCAGCACCCGGTCGGGCCACTTGCCCTCGAGCTGATCCATGTCGTCGAGCAATTGCTGGGCGTAGTCGGTGATGCGGAAGTACCACTGGGTCAGCTCACGCTTGGTGACGACCGTGCCGCAGCGTTCGCACAGGCCTTCCTTGACCTGTTCGTTGGCAAGCACCGTCTGGTCCTTGGGGCACCAATTGACATATCCGCTCTTGCGATAGGCCAGGCCCTTCTTGAAGAACTGCAGGAACAGCCACTGCGTCCAGACGTAGTACTCCTCGTCGCAGGTGTGCAGCTCGCGAGTCCAGTCCAAGCTCAGGCCGTAGCGCTGGAAGGACTTCTTCTGGGTGGCGATGTTCTCGTAGGTCCAGCGGGCCGGGTGCTCATTGTTGCGGATGGCAGCGTTCTCTGCGGGCAGGCCGAAGGCGTCCCAGCCGATGGGGTGCATGACGTTGTAGCCCTGCATGCGCCACATGCGTGCGACCACATCGCCCATGGCGTAGGCCTCGGCGTGACCCATGTGCAGGTCGCCGGAGGGGTAAGGGAACATGTCGAGCACATAGCGGCGCTCACGGGGATCGGAATCCTTGGCGACGAAGGTGTCGTTCTCCTGCCAGTACTTCTGCCATTTCGCCTCTGCCGCCTTCGCGTCATAGGCCTCCCTGTCGCCACGACCGGATTCGGTGTCGTCCTTCGACGCGACCTGGCTCACTTCTCTGTGCCTCCTGCGACTTCAGCACCACTGTGCATTCGAGTTGCCTTCGAACGTGCCTCTTCACACGAGCTGTCCTCGGGCAAGCTGTTCACATGCGGGCTTTCCTGCCCCTGACAAACAAAAACCCCGATGTCACAGAGGGACATCAGGGAGCCACGCCACCGCCGATCGGAATCGGCTCGCGGGCATGGCTAGCCAAGAAGCTGGGCGCACACATGCATGTCCGTCAGCATATCGGACTGGCCAACCACCGCTCCATGACATCCCATGGCAGGCCGCGATCGCTCCCTTCACACGTCGAGCTTCCTACTTTCCTACAGCCGTCGTCATTCCGGCACACCCGCGTCGCCACGGCCTGCGCGACACATCTGTGTCGCCACTGCCTGCAGGAATCATCCGCACTCGGACAGATCGCGATGGCAACGACGCTGCCCCTGTGTGTGTGCTGATCCGATCTTGTTCCATATTTCCGGGGGGAGGGCGCGCTCATAGGTCTCCCGGACCAGTGCCAGCATCGAATAGTCAGGATGCAGCTGCTCACAACGCTTGATGCATTCAGTGAGCAGCGCTCCCCCGCCGCTGAGCCAGGACGCCATCGCCGCCAGGCACAGCACTGGGGCGGCCACTTCGGGCGGGGTGACTGCCACCACCCACAGCCACAGCTGCTGGTGCCGCCACCCGGTGTCGAGGTCCATGGCCATCCACGCGTGATCTCTCAACTTGATCTGCTGCACCACGACCGCCAGCTCCACGCAACGCAGCGCATCTGGTTGGTGCAATTCATCGACGGCCTCATGGAGGCAGTCATCGACAAACCTGAAACGACGCTCCAGGCTCCAGGTGGCGACGTTGTCCCTGGCCTCATTCCACAGGAACCGTGCCTCGTCGTCATCCTCATCAGGGCCCTGCACGTTCGCGGCCAGCTCCTGCCTGGAACCATGTGCCTGCAGGCCGGCCGCTATTGCCGCGGCAGTGACCGAGGATGCCATCGGATCGAGAAGGCGCCCGGCATCGCTTGTTGGCCTGTCCCCTTCAGTCAGAACCCAGTAGCGGTCATGTTCGACGAGAATGACCTCGACGAGCTTTCTGTTGTCGAGGACGCACGCCACCTTCAGCAGGGCGGCTTCGGTGGGTACTGGCGAGCCGTAGCCCACGATCAAGTAGTCGGTTCCGGAGCGACAGGACCCCAGCATTTTCCGGACCGCAGGGAGACCATCGCTCTCGAAGCACTGTTCTCGTGGCATGGCGCATCCGACCTGCACTCTGCCCTTGCGTGTGGCCAGGACGACGATGCAGTCACTGGGTTCGTAGCCGAGCCAGAAGGGAACGACGGCGAGCAGATCAGCGGGACCTGCAACCTTCAGATGGACCTGTTCTTGTCTCATGCCAGGACCATGTCTGCGGATCCGCCATTCGGTCATCACGATGAGTGGATGTGCACAATTTGCGATCACTCGGAGAACCTGTGGATCGCAGCGGTTCTTGTCCTATCCCTGTGCCTGTCGAATCCATGTGCCTGTCGAACGATCACCGCGAAGCTGGGGGACAGTGCTGGGACATAGGCTTTGACCACCATGAGTGAGCCGCCAGTTCCCCCTGCGCCCGACGAGGGCCATGACATGCCGGAAGCGCGGAGCGCTCAGGGCTCAACAGGTGCTCCTGGTCAGCCGACGGAGGACGGCTCGGGGATCAATCCCTATGGGGACGTCGACCCGTACGGGGACACCCCGAATGACCCAGACCGACATGAATTCCGGTCGGGCGAATCCTCGCCATCCGGGGTGGATCGATTCGGAGGAGATTCGGACAGAGCTCATCCGGATGGCCAGTTTCAGCCTCTGCGCGATGTGAGCAGTGCAGCGCCGGGCGCACGGTCTGGCTACCCCCCACCGTGGTCCACACCAACAGACAACCAGACACCGCCAATTCGCCTCGGTACGGAAAACGAACGATCCATCACCGAGCCGCACGAGGCCATCACGGCCTACCAGGTATCGCGTCGACGGGGGCCGGTCGTGGCCGTCATCGTTGCGGCCGTGGTGATCGCTGTCGTGCTGGTCTTCCTGGCCTCGCGGCCACCGGAGGTCCAGCCGCAGGCGATGCCAACTCCAACATCTACTGCTCCCGCCTCACCGACTACGCCTGAACCGGCAGGTTCAGCATCCGTGACGAACAGCATTCCCGTATCCACAAGGACTTTTCAAGGCACGTGGAACGTTGATTCGAGCACGTGGGATGCCCGGGGTGTCACGGTGCAGATGACGCTGAAGGCCAGCCAGGGCACTCTGACCTACAGCTTCTTCAGCCTCGACAACTCCACCACGAAGGAGTACCGGGCCAGCGGTGACATGGCGAGCGGCACCATCTCAGCCACCCGCACCCAGCAAGGCCAGATCCGGCTGGACAAGCCACGAGGCGACACCACGTTGATCCTCGCTGACCAGGCGGGACGCCAGATCACGGCGCTGATGATCCCGGCATAGGCGCGGGTCAGGTCTGGGCACTGTGGCGGCTGCGTCGGCCACGAGCAGGCCGCTCGCCACCTTGGCAGGCAGCACCGTCATTTTGGCGTAACAGAGGCCGCACGCTAGTATGTTCAGGTCGCTCCCGCGAGGGAGGGACCCAACAGTTGGGGCTATGGCGCAGTTGGTAGCGCGCTTCCATGGCATGGAAGAGGCCAGGGGTTCGAATCCCCTTAGCTCCACCAATGTGATGTCTCGCGACATGTGTCTCACTTGTCTCGCGACATGTGTCACAAAAAAG
>NZ_JBDNTB010000063.1:0-15784 GCF_047719395.1 Propionibacterium sp. | reverse complement strand
CGCGGCCCTGGCTTGGGCCCCGACGCGTCGGGCGCGTGCGATTGCCGGGTGCCGCCATCGTGGCGATGGAACCGCCCCATCGTGTGCTCCTCTTCTTGTCCCGGCTCGCCCGGGGGCGAGCCACCAGCAGTCATGTCCCGGCTCGCCCGGGGCGAGCCACCAGCTCAACTTTCCGCTGCCATCAGCCAGGACTCTCCCGGACCGGGACCGTCATCACATCGATGGCACGGAGCAGGAACTGCTCGCCACTGACCACCTGCGTGTCCGCCGAGCCGCACGCTCGGCAGCTGAAACCCAATTCAGGGCCCAGCTGCGACTCGGTGCCGCAGTCGAGGCAACGGATCACCGCCGGAAGCTCTCGCATCTGCAGCTGGGCGTCATCCAGTGGAGTCCCGCGCACCACCGCACCCCATGCGAAGTGCATCGCTTCGGGAACCACCTGCCGCAGAGCCCCCACATCGACGTGCACCGTCTCCACGACCCGCCTGCCCGCAGCCCTGGTCACCGCGGAGGCGAGCTGCTGGCACAGCGACACTTCATGCACCCCGGCCCCATGCGCTCCACGACCGCAGCCGATCATCGCATGCCGGCTTCGTCACAACCCTGGCGGTCACGCCCGAGCCGACGCAAACACCGGCGTTCCATACTGGGACGAGCGCAGCGAGGGCCATCATCGGCCCGCCGGAAGGGACGTCATGGCGCAGACTGTACGCCGCGAGTACTTGCTCCGCGGAGTCGTCCAGGGGGTCGGCTTCCGCCCTCATGTGGCCACCGTCGCATCCAGATTCCCGATCACCGGGCTGTGCGGAAATGATGATCTGCAGGTCTTCATCGAGGCCCAGGGCGACGCCGAGAGCATCGAATCCTTCTTCGACGAAATGCTCGCAGATCTGCCCCCGCTGGCAAGAGTGATCGCTGTGACGAGCCACGATCTGCCGGTGGTCGCCGATGAACGCCATTTCCGCATCGTGGCCAGCCGGCACCTGCCGGGTGTGCGCACCCTCATCCCCCCCGACACCGCGGCCTGCCCCGACTGCCTGGCCGAGATGACCGATCCCACCAACCGGCGCCATCACTATGCCTTCATCACCTGCACGCACTGCGGTCCGCGTCTGACGATCACGGAGGACCTCCCGTACGACCGGAACACCACGACGATGCGGGAGTTTCCAATGTGCCCGCGTTGCGCGGCGGAGTACTCCGATTCCGATGACCGGCGCTACCACGCCCAGACGAACTCCTGTTACGACTGCGGGCCCAGGCTCTGGCTGAGCACCGCGGACGAGGGTCAAGCGTCCCGCCCGAATCCGGCACCAGCCAGCCCGTCCGAGCAGGAGGCCGTCATCGCCGAGACGAGGCGGCGGCTGCGGGAGGGCCAGATCGTCGCGGTGAAGGATCTCGGCGGTTTCCATCTGCTGTGCAATGCCCGGGATGACCGGGCAGTGGCGCGGTTGCGGCAGCGAAAACATCGCACTGACAAGGCCTTCGCCGTGATGGTGCCTGACCCCGAGGCAGCACGGCGGCTTGCCGTATTGACTGGACCCCAACTGGCTCTGCTCAGCTCGCCGGCACACCCGATCCTCATCGCTCCGACAACGGCCGGCTACGACCTGTCCCACGAGGTCGCTCCCGACAGCGACGACGTCGGCCTGCTGCTGCCGTACACACCACTGCAGACCCTGCTGCTCGAAACCGACGACGGGGCAGCGGACGCGCTGGTCGCCACCTCGGGGAATCTGTCGGGAGAGCCGCTGTGCCATGAGAATGCCGAGGCGCTGCAAAGGCTGGCATCGATCGCGGACTGCTTCCTGCTGCATGACAGGGGAATCCATGTCCCTGTCGACGATTCGGTGCTCATTGCCCTGCGCGACGGCGACGCCGCGCCGCTGCGCCGATCACGGGGATATGCTCCGCTTCCGGTGGTGCTGCCGCCAGCTCACGACGATCATCCCCAGGAGCCCGTCGTGCTGGCAGTTGGCGGAGAACTGAAGAACACCTTCACCCTGGCCATAGACGACATGGCATTCGTCTCCGCCCATGTCGGGGACATGGGTTCGCTGGCCTCCCAGCAGGCCTTCGGGACATCTGTGGCCCAGCTGGTGGCCATGCAGCAGCGCCAGCCCGAGGTGGTGGTCTGCGATCTGCATCCCGGCTATGCGACGACCAGCTGGGCCGAGAGATATGTGGCGGCGCATCCGGGCACCGAGTTGCTGAGGGTTCAGCACCATCTGGCGCATGCCCTCTCATTGCTCGCGGAGAATTCGGTGAGCAACGGGCCGGTGGTGGTGGCAGCGCTTGACGGTACCGGCTTTGGACCACCCGCGAGGGGCACCGGCCGCCCGAGCATCTGGGGTTGCGAGGTACTCGTACTGGGCAGCAGGGATGATCCGACACCGTCGAATTGGCGGCGCGCCTGGCATCTGCCGGAGTTCCCCCTTGCCGGGGGTGATCGGGCGATCAGACACCCCTGGCGGATCGCGCAGGGTCTGGCTCATGCCTGGCATCTCGACATCTCCCTCACCCCGGCCAGTGCCGACGCTCCGGAAGCTGAACGACGTCTGGTCGAATCCCAGTTGGAGTCGGGTCTGGGCACCGTACTGACGAGCTCGGCGGGCAGGCTGTTCGATGCTGCAGCTTCGATGCTGGGCCTGTGCCAGGAATCCCGCTATGAGGCGCAGGCCGCGATGCTGTTGGAACGTGCTGCGGCTCACTGGCATCCCTCACCGGCAGAGCTTTCGGCCGGTCCGCCATCGGACATCGTCTCGGTGCTGGCCGAACTGATCGCACCGGGGGCCTCCAGCGTCGAGCAGCGCGCCTGGCGCTTCCACCGTGGATTCGCGCTCGTCATCGCGGAGCAGATGACCCGGACCGCCGATGAGGCGGGCACCCGAACAGTGGGGCTGACCGGGGGCGCTGCGGTGAATCGGGTCTTCACGGCCATCCTGGTCGATGCGCTGCACCGATCAGGGCTCGATGTGCTCACACACCATGTGGTGCCACCCAACGACGGCGGGCTCAGCCTCGGCCAGGCATGGGCAGCCAGGCTCAGCAGATCCGCGGAAGGGGATCCCCCACCAGCATGTCCACCATCCGGGTTCCGCCGAGTCCGGTGACCAGCACCACCGAGGACGCCGGCTCCGCGACGATCCGCCCCACCAGCGCAGCCTCCTCGCCGCCAGGCTGTGCGCGCACGGCCGCCAACGCGGCCTCTGCCTGGTCAGCAGGCACCACGGCGACGAATGTGCCCTCGTTGGCCACATAGAGCGGGTCGAGTCCGAGCATGTCGCAGGCGCCTCGCGTCATGTCGTGCACAGGGACCGACTCGTCCTCGACGACCACGCCGAGACCGCTTGCCAGCGCCAGTTCGTTGAGCACTGTCGCCAGCCCGCCGCGGGTGGCGTCCCGCATCCATCGAGTCTGTGGTGCGGCATCCACCAGGGCTGCGGTCATCTGGTTCACGGCACGGGTGTCGGATTCGATGGGCGCGACGATCGCAAGATCGCCGCGGGCCAGCATCACAGCCATGCCGTGGTCGCCGATCGCCCCGGACAGCAGCAGACGATCGCCGCGCCGCACCTGCGAAGCACCGAGCACCCGCCCCGCAGGCACCATGCCGACCCCGGCGGTGGTGATGTACAACCCGTCGGCCGCCCCGCGCGGCACCACCTTGGTGTCGCCGGTGACGATCTGCACACCTGCCCTGGCCGCTGCCCTGCGCATCGAGGCCACGATCGTTCGGAGCCTGGCCACCTCCAGGCCTTCTTCAAGGACGAACGCCGCCGACATGACCGCCGGTTCGGCGCCCGAAACCGCCAGGTCGTTGACCGTGCCATTGACGGCGAGTTCACCGATGTTGCCGCCAGGAAACTCGATCGGATTGACCACATAGGAGTCGGTGGACATCGCGAGGCGCGCCCCCTCGGAGCAGCCGGGCAAGGCGGCCAGCGGCAGAACGCCCGCATCGCCCAGCTCTTGCAGCACATCATTGCCGTAGCCGTCCACGAAGACCGCATCCACCAGCGCCGCCGAGGCCTTGCCCCCGGCGCCGTGGGCGAGAGTCACGTAGTCATCGCCGAATTCGAAGCCCCTGCTGCGTACCCGCCCGATCCGTTTGTTGACCTCGTCCTCGTCGTCATTGAGGCGGTTCTTCGGATCCATCGGCGATCTCCGCTCCTGAACAGCATCTGGGCCCGGCTGGAACCGCCCCATGGCAAGGGCGATGATAGCCGGGCAGGATTTGTGGCCCGTTTGAGCAGACGCACGGCGGTCCAGCCGTGCTGGGAAGGTGCAGCGCATGTGTTTGGGAGTACCCGCTGAGGTCATTGCGATTCCCGATGCTGCGGTTCCGCGCGCGCGGGTTGCGATCAGTGGCGTGCAGCGGACTGTGGCGACTGACCTACTCGCCGATGAAGACATTGAGCCCGGTGACTGGGTGCTCGTGCACGTCGGCTTTGCACTGAGCAGGATCGATGCCGACGAGGCGGCCATCACTCTCGACCAGATCAAGCGACTGGGCAGCGGCACCTTCGAGACCGAGTTGGACGCGTTTCGTACCTCGGCGATCGGCTGACAAGGCGATGGCAAGCCCATTCGCGGCCACGCGGTGAAGAACCTCCAGGCGAACCAGTCATGAGATATGTCGACGAATTCCGCGACCCCGAGGGCGCCAAGACCCTCTTGACCCGCATCGGGGAGATCGTGGCCAGGCTCGACCGGCCGGTCAGGGTGATGGAGATCTGCGGCGGGCACACCCACACGATCTACCGCCACGGTCTTGAACACCTCCTGCCAGAGCAGGTGCAGTTCGTGCACGGCCCCGGCTGCCCGGTCTGCGTCATCCCGATGGGCCGGGTGGACGATGCCATCTGGCTGGCCCACCAGCCCGGCGTCATCCTCACCACCTTCGGAGACATGATGCGGGTGCCCGGATCCCACGAGTCGCTGCTGCAGGCGCGCGCGCAGGGATGCGATGTGCGCTTCGTGTACTCGCCACTGGACGCCTTGCAGGTGGCCAGGGAGAATCCAGATCGCCAGGTGGTCTTCTTCGCGGTGGGTTTCGAGACCACTGCGCCCTCGACCGCAGTTACCCTGGAGCGGGCCCGCACCGAGCAGATCGAGAACTTCGCGGTGTTCAGCAATCATGTGCTCACCGAGCCGCCGCTGCGGGCGATCGTCAACGGCGGCGACACACTGGTGGACGCTTTCGTCGGCCCCGGGCACGTTGCCACGATCATCGGTACAGAGGCGTTCGAGTTTCTGCCGCAGGAATTCAATCTTCCGGTGGTCGTCACCGGATTCGAACCGCTGGACATCCTGCAGGCAGTCGAGATGATCCTCGTGCAGTTCGCCTCCGGCGAGGTGGCCGCCGGGCGCGCCACGGTGCAGAACCAGTACGCACGTGTGGTGCGTCCCGAAGGAAACAAATCAGCGAAAGCCCTGATGAACAGGGTGTTCCGGGTGCGGGACAGATTCGAGTGGCGGGGCCTGGGCTGGATCGATCACTCCGGTCTGGGCATCTCCGAGGAATACAGTCAGTGGGACGCCGAACGGCGCTATCAGGTACCCGGGACACGGGTGGCCGATCCGCCCGCCTGCGAATGCGGCTCGGTGCTCACCGGACGCACCAAGCCCTGGCAGTGCCGCGTCTTCGGCACCGCCTGCACACCGTCCAGGCCGATCGGCACCTGCATGGTCTCCCCCGAAGGCGCCTGCGCGGCCTACTACAACTTCGGGCGCATCGACCGGGACACGGCGAACGCCGCCGCCATCAGCATCAAGGACTGAGCTCCCGGCCTGCAATGCCGAGCCATTCAGAACCGGCCGACTGCCCGGCGCCATCAAGAATCCGGGCAGAGACCCGGTGACCGTCAGTGAACCGCCACGGGAACCAGCGAGTCGAGCATCCGCGTGAGCTCAGCAACGCGACGCTCCTGAGGCGCGAAGACGCCATGCTGGAAATCGGTGAACAGGCCGAGCGAGACCTGGGCGCGCACGGTGCGCATCTCGAAGTTCGCCAGGATCTGGCGCCAGTGCTCCACTGCCCGGACACCGCCATCGGCACCATAGGAGACGAATCCCACCGACTTGCCCAACCACTCCGGGCCGAGGCAGTCCACGGCATTCTTCATGCCACCCGGCACCGAGTGGTTGTACTCGGGGGTGATGAAGATGAAGCCGTCATAGGTGTCGATCTCGTTGCTCCAGACCTGCACTTCCGGCTGGCCGTACTGCTTGTGGGCCATCATGGGCGACCCGCCGGTGTACAGCGGAAGGTGGAAGTCCTTGATGTCGACGATCTGGTATTCGGCGTCACCCCGGACGCTGGCATTCTCGTGGACCCACTTCGCCACATTGTGGCCGACACGCTGCTCACGAACACTTCCCGCAATGATGCCGATCTTCATGACACTCCTCCTGGGGCTCATCCTGCGCGATGGTCCAGAAGTCAGCCGATCATCGCGTCCGTCCATCACACTATCTCGTTGAATACTAAATCTGTTAGTTGAAAGTATGACTTTTCTGTCAGCGAAATGCCTGCTGGCAGGCATGGTCGGCACCAAGACCCGTGGAGCCCATGGTCACTGTGGAGCCAGCAGTCTGTGGCGGACGTCCTCGTCGGCGGGGATGGGATACTGCCGCCATGCGTCATTTCCGTCCGCCGAAGCCGGAGACCATCCGGATGGTGGGCATCGTGGAGATCATCTGCGGTCTCGTATTGCTACTCATCTGGGTCTCCACCCGGGAGCCGCTCAACATCGTGCTGGCCATCGCCCTGGGCGCGGCAGGTACGGCGACAGTGCTGACCGCGCGGAAACAGTCGAACCAGAATGTTGACCGTGCCGAGGACTCTCCGGACGAGGACGATGACGACGAGGACGACGACGCCGATCCCGCGGCACAGGTGAACATCGACCGCTCCACGCTGCCCGACGAGTTCGAGGACGACAATCGGCTCGGCATCGACCCCGCCGAGGTGCCGACCCTGGAATCGCTCATCGACTGGTTGGACGAGCAGGCATATCTGCCAGCCGACTCCCGGATGCCCAAGGCCAGCTGGGTGCTGCGTCTCGGTTCGCGCCGCGTGGCCGTGCTCGCCCCCGATGGCAAGGTGCACTATCTCGTGCCGGCCGAGACCCCTCTCCACGCGGGAAACCGGATCACGGCCCAGTATCGCCCCAAGGGCTGATCCCCGAACGACGGCCAGGGCACGGGGCGGCAATGGTCTCCCGACGAGATGTCGCGCACTGTTTCCGCAGTGCTGCGCATCCCTGAATCGCGTACCTGATTCGCGGGGATCCGTCTAGCGGAATCGCTCGACCAGCCCATCCACCGAAGCGGGCTGCACACCATGGGACCATGGTGCGCGCTCCGGGGCATCGGCAACGGTGCGCAGACCGACGACGCCGCCCCACGCATCGCTCGGGCCATCGGGCTCGGATGCCTGCCCGTCACGCGCCTTGTACAGCCAGTTGCCGTCCTCGATGGCCAGTGCGAGCACGCTCGTGATGGCCATTTCCTGGGCGGTATGAGGCCGGACCTCGCCGGACCGGCCCGGGAGGAAAAAGTCCGTGTAGGCGTCAAGCAGACGCGCCTTCTCGTCGCCGTCAACCGGTACGAAATTTCCGCGCACGGTGGCCGAGCGATAGTTGACCGAACTGGACATCATGGAGTGGCCCACGACGAAGGCGTCCATCGCCGCGACGGTGAACACGACCGGCGCGCCAGCGGCAACAGCCCGCAACAGTCCGGCCTTCACCGAGCCGTGCACGACGATCTGATCCGCCACCCTGGCATATCCGATCGGAACTGCCCAGGGTTCGCCGTCATCAGTCACGCTGGACAGCACACCGAACCACTGGGAGTCCAGCAAAGCATCCAGCATGGCGCGGTCGTGGTGGGCCCTGGAGGCCTGCCGGTGAATCTGGTGTTCCATGGAGTCACGGCCCTTCCGGGATGTGTCGGGGAACGTCACCTCTGGAGCTGGTCCAGCAGCCGGCAGGCCAGTACGGCGCCTTCCTCGGCGTCCGGGTCGAGTCCGGCCCGGTACACCTCAACAGCACGGAGCCCATCTTCGCGTCGTCAGCCTCACGTGCCATGCGGAGGAGCATACGACCCCCTGCCGAGCCCGATCCAGGCGTGCAGCACCGATGGACCTGCCGTGACCAACCATGCCCCGACTCATCTGCACTCGCCGCTGTTCTCATCGTGGGCATTCACACGAGCACAATGGGGCCATGACCGTGGACGCACTGGATATTCTGACCGACTCGTTCGACCGTGGCTTGGAGACTCTACCGGCGTTGCTCGATGGGCTCGGCCCCGAGGATCTGTTGTGGCGGCCCGGACCCGATGCCAATCCGATCGCGTGGCTGAGCTGGCACATCGACCGTTGCATGGACGCCCAGATGGCCCCCTTGATGGATCTTCCGCAGATCTGGGACCAGGGCTGGCGGGAACGTTTCGGACTACCCTATCCGCCGCTGGCGATGGGTTACGGCCAGACCTCCGAAGAGGTTGCCCAGTTCGACCTGGTGGATGCCCAACTGCTCCTTGGCTACCACCACGAGGTCGCTGCGCTGGTGCGCACCGTGCTCGCCGCCGAACGCAACAAGGACCTCGGCCGGATCGTCGACACCCGGTGGGATCCTCCGGTGACCGCTGCAGTCCGGCTGGTCTCCGTGATCAATGACGTGAACCAGCACACCGGTCAGATCGCCTATCTGAAGGGCCTGCTGGCAAGCCGCTGAGAGAACTGTGCGGCACCCCTCGCAGGGCCTCGGACAACTGACCCAGAAGACTGCCTGCAGAACAGTGGGCTCAGAAGCAGTCGCTCTCGATGCGCTCCAGTGCGCTCTCCCAGCGTCCGCGCAGATATTCGGGATCCAGATCGGGACGCAGGTGTGAATGCTCAACCTGGACCTCGGTCTGGTTCTCGGCGGGGCTGCTGAGTTGCAGATCCACCAGGGAAGCCTCGGTGCTCTCATTCTTGCGCCACCAGAAGCGGATCTGCTCCTTGGGATGGAAGCTTCGGATATACCCCGTGCGACCGTCGGCGGCCGTCCAGGTCTGGCCCTTGTCCCCGAGCATCGCGCCACGCCCGAGCAGGGCCTCAGCGCCCTTCTTCGTCATGAGGACCGACCACACCGTGTCGAGAGGCTGGTCGATGATACGGCTGACAACAACGGAGGGTTCAGTGGAAGCGTCGGATTCCTCGGTGACGGCCTGATCGGACATGGGACCCCATTTCACTCGACGGATTGCCCAGGCACATTTCAGGTGCGCCGAGGCTCTTTGCACCGAGTGCCGCATGACCACGTCCCGCCATCGCGACCCGGTGTGAGGCCACCCTAGCCCGCCGCACTGCCCGGTTGAAGAGCAGCAGCAGAGCTTCGTGGCACAAACGCTGATCCCGTCTTGCGGGCCGACACGGTGGGCTCACCGGGCAACCAGAATCGCAACTGTTCGCCGACCGCCCGGGAGATGCCGATCCTCTCCCCGGCAAGCACTGATGCGGCAGGCCGGGATTCGGTGAACTCGAATTCATCGGCCCCGGTTCCGAGCACGGCGCCGTTGTCCGCGAGGTCGAGGCCCAGCGCCCTGCCAAGGTTCCCCGGGCCCTTGGCCAGCAGGGCATCCGGCCGGCCGGCGGGAAAGGCACGGCGGGCCCTCGCCACCGCCAGGCCGTCCACGATCTCACCTGCTCGCAGCAGGACCGCAGAGGCCTGCCCCGCGGGGGAACAGACGATATTCCCGGCACGGTGAATTCCATAGCTGACGTAGACGTACATCCGCCCGGAGGGCCCGAACATCACCGCGGCACGGCCATGATTGCCCCGGAAGGCATGCGATGCGGGATCGTCCTCGCCCAGATAGGCCTCCACCTCGGTGAGGCGCACGACCACCCCTGCCTTGCGCAGAAAACCACCGAGCAGCAGTGGCGCCAGCTGGTCTGCGGGCCGGTCGAAGTCGAGCACCGCTCCAGTGTGGCATCCGCTCATGAGGGCACGGCGTCACGACGACATCTGCGGTGCTGCAACCGCCCGGCATGCTGTATCGCGTAACGTGGGCACGTGCAGACGAGGAGGATGGCGGGCCCGCGCGGAGTGCTCACCCGCGTCCTGAATCCCGGCTCGCGCAAGACGCTCGCCCGCGTCCTGAATCCCGGCTCGCGCAAGACGCTCGCCCGCGTCCTGAATCCCGGCTCGCGCAAGATTCTCGCCTGCGTACTGACCGGTGCACTGGTTGCCCTGGGCGGGTGCTCGGCAAGCCCGTCGGGGCCCGCCACCCCAGGGCACACGCCGACGCCGACGCCGGCTGTCACCACCCAGCCGGACTTCCCGCTGACCGCCCCGGGCAATGCCCGGCAGATCGTCGACTTCTTGTGGGCAGCATCCGGACACAAGCCGATACTGCGCGTCGAGGTGACGGCGACCACGGCGAACATCACCTATCTGGACGACCGCAATGCCTACACCATCGGATTCGCCAATGGCGCGGTGAGCAAACTCGACTCGACCGTGACCTACATCGACCAGACCGAGTTCAATCCGGACGAATTCGCCATCGACGATGTCGGCTCGCTGTTCGACCAGGCAGCGGCCCTGTCCGGGTCCCGCCAGCAGCAGGACCTGCAGATCAACGAGTACGACCAGGGCAATGTCATCATGACGGTGACGACGACTCCGGAGTCGAGCACGGTCTTCTTCCGTCCCGATGGCACGCCGATCCACAAGCTCGATTTCCGCAATGTCCAAGACCTGACCGAAGGTCTGTCTGACACGGTCCAGAACAGCCCCACGGTCAGCGCCGTCAGCATCAAACCCGATGCTCTGTCGGTGGACGTGCGCATCGATGCCGCAACCATCCAGCGGCGCACCCGGCAGAATGCGCTGCCCACCATCGTGGCCACCCTCAAGGACTCCAGCGACAGTGTCGCCTTCTCTTCCACTGTGATCGATCCGGCAGTCATCGCCCGGCTGGAGCAAGACCTGCCGGGCCAGCTCAATAAGCCCGCCGGCACGACGGTGCAGGTCAGCATCCAGCAACGCAGCAGCGAGGACGCCCCGCGCATGCACTTCCAGGTCGGCGGCACAGAAGTCGTCACCAGCATGGATGGCACGATTCTCCCGAAGTGAAACACCAGCCGAGCTGGTTGGGCAGGCGTGTGCGGCGTGGGACTATGGGCCAATGCACATCACAGGTTTTCATCGACTCGATGAGGGCCCCTCCGTGCGTATCGCCGTGCACCACGGTGACGATCCCCGCCTGCTGCTGTGGAGCCGCGGATGGGCAGTGGCCCAGTGGTTGTCCGCAACCGGCACCGACGACGACATTCTGCTCACTGCCCAGGTGCGCCGGCGCACCCAGACGACGAGGCTGCCCCGCCGCCACGGATTGCACGCCCTTCCCGATGCCGATCCGGCACCCGGTGAGGTTCCGGTACCTCGCCAGCGGATAGCCGCCTATGCGGTGGTGCGCTCCCCGATGGGCATGCTCGGCACGATGTGCAGTGATCACACGGCCGTTCCCGGCCGCTGGCAGCTTCCCGGCGGAGGGCTTGAACCCGGGGAGACCCCCAGCGAGGCCGTCATGCGCGAGGTCACTGAGGAGACTGCTCAGAGCGTCCACCTGCTGCGGGTGGTCGACCTGCAGTCCGACCACTGGGTGGGTCGTGGCCCCAGCGGGCAGCTCGAAGACTTCCAGGCCCTGCGAATCATCTACACGGCCATCTGCTCCGAACCCACCCAACCGATCGTGCTCGATGTGGACGGCACCACGGCGATGTCACGCTGGGTACCGGTGCGTCACTGGCGTTCCCTGCCGTGGACCGCGGGGGCACGTTCGGCCCTCGACAAATACCTCGACACCGTGCGGGTGCCCAGACTCGCCTGCTGACTCGGCAGGTCGAGCGTGCTGCCCCGTCCATGGCCCCGTACGCCGTGTCAGGACGTACGAAGGCCCCGGGACCCGCCTGTGTGCGGGATTTCCGGGGCCGTCGTCCTGTGCAGACCGAGGATCAGTTCCGGAAGAAGCTGAGGATCCGCAGGATGTTCGTGTAGAGCCACACCATGGTGACCATGAGGCCGAAGGCGGCACGCCAGGATTCCCTGGCAGGCGCGCCCATCTGGACTCCGCGTTCGCACTGCTCGAAGTCCATCAGCAGGCTGACCACTGCCAGGACAACACCGATACCGGCGAACAACCAGCTCAAGGGCCCGGCGCCCGGCCCGACTTCGAACAGTCCCAGATTCAGCCCGAACAGCAGGAAGATCAGGCTCAGTCCGGCCAACGCGGCGTACGAGATGATCGAGATGAGGAAGATCTTCTGCATCCGTCCGGAGACGCGCGCCCCGAGGTAGCGGTAGCAGGCCAACGTGACGGCAGCTGCCACGAAAGTGCCCAGCACCGCCTGGGCGACGATGCCCTGGTACAGATACTCCATGACCCTGCTCCAGGCGCCGATCAGCACACCCTCGGCAACCGTGTAGAACATGATCGCCGGCACCGAGACCGAGCGCCGGACAGTCACCAGGACCGCGGCGACCAGAGCCACGATCGAGGAGATGATGGCGACCGGGTAGAGCATGACGGGAGGCGTGGCGAACCATGCGATGGCAGCGACCCCGACGAGGATGACGAACAGTGTGCCGGTCTTGGCCACCACATCATTCATCGTCATTCGGCCGGCGGGAGCCTGGCCCACCGGTGCGCCCTGCCCGGGACCGGCCAACTGGCCGATGTCGCCGTAGCTCGCCTCACGATATCCGGGCGTGAACGCGTCCTTCCGGGTGAGAACTGGATTACTGCTCTGCACTTCGTCTCCGATCCTCGATGGGAATCATTGATGACTTGTGATGCTGGAGCCCCTGTCAACGGGGTGTACGCCGCCATGGTACCGACCGGCTCGGCGCCGCCAAGGATTCGCCGCGTCCCGGGGTGGCAATCCGCTGGGCACCTGGGGGCAGACGTGCGCCCAGCGAACCGATCTCGATCCTTCATGCAGGCGGGCCGCCACTATCCCTGAGCGGTCTTGCCCGTTCCTGATGCTTCCTCTCCCCGCCAGGCGCGCACCGCGAGCGCCGCATCATGGGTGATTCCTGAGCCCAGCACCATCCCGATGGCGATGGCGATGATGGACGCCAAGGTCTGGAGCATCGTGTTCGCTGCACCGCTTGTTCCGGTCGCGACCTCGGACAGTCCGATGAAGCCCATCGCTCCGGGCACGAGAACCCAATAGGCGCAGGTCAGCATGATCGCAGGCGAGGGTGCCGAAGGAAGTCGCCCGGCGAGTGTCACGGCGGGTATGACGATGATCGCACCGACAAGCCCCGAGAGTTCAGCGCCCACGAGGTACTCCCCCAACAGCTGGGCCCCGTAGGACACCACCGTGGCGAACAGGATCCACAGGAAAGAACCTCGTGGTGCCGACATGAACAACACATACCCCAGGCTGACCGGCACGAGGCCCGCCCAGGGCGCCCACTGGCCCAGCTGGGATAGTCCACTGGACTCGGCTGGAGGGAAGTGCGTGACCTGCAGACCGACATAGACACCGAAGCTCAGCAGGCCCAGTCCGGCCAGTCCATAGACCAGCCTGCTCGCACCGGACAGCACCTGACCGGTGGTGAGCTCCACCGCTGCGATGGTGAGAGAAAGGCCCGGCAGGAAGGGGACCAGTGAGGGCGCCACCAGCATCAGAACCCCGCCGTGCACGAGGGGAAGCGCAACGATTCCCACCAGAACGGTCACCAGGAAGGCGGTGAGGATCGGCAGCACCAGGGAAAGCGTCGCCGCCCGGCTGCCCCAGGTGACGATGATCCCCACCATGAGCCCAAGGACCAAGTAGACGGGAATGGCGCTGATGGTTGGGTTCAGCACCAGGCCGAATCCCACGGTGAGGAGCATGTTTCCCAGGATCTTCAACACCGGACCGAACCGCGGCGGACCCGCAAGAATCTCGGAAAGGGATGCCAGCATCTCCTTGGAGGATTTCGGCTGGACCAATGCCTTCCGAACTGCCATCTCCACACGGCCGGCCTGATCAAGACGAAGCGCCTGCGGCAGCGCGGGAAAGATCAGTGTCTGCGCGGGTTCTTCGGCGGGATCCTCGATGAGTATCAGGGTCGGGAGTACACAAATCCTCAGCTGCTGGCGGCCATATCGTCGTGCCAGCTGATAAAGGGTGTCCTCCACATCTGTGGTCGCCAGCGACGAAGCCAGCAGCGCCGCTCCGTACTCCCCCAGCATCTCAAGGATGCCTGCACTTCCTTCACCGAAGGTGTCGCCACCCGGCGTCGGCAGCGCCTGCAGCACCTCGCGGGCACGTCCACCAATGGAGTGGCGGATGTCATGTAGATGCCCATTCATTTTCCACATTTCCGCTCATCCCATCAAGAATCACAACGCGATGGCTGCTGGCCACGAATAGGTGCACCCGCTCGCCCCGCGAACGACCAGACGGCGGGCCGGGACACGAGACCGCGGACCGGAGACACCGCTCTGCACATGCCTCGACCCGCGGTCTGAGCAACCCGTTTCCCGTCCGGACCAGCTTTGACGCGGGCACCCACGCGAACCATCCCGCAACAGCCCATGCTCCCGGACGGAGCCGGCGGCTTCAGCGTCGTCGACCCTGGAGCCGTTGAATTCAGTGCGCCTGCGCCGCTTCCTTCTGGGCCTGCAAAGCCTTGAGATCGGAAAGTGTCAGGAAGTGCATCGGCTTCTTCTCCTCGAAGCGCTGGGACACATTACCGGCCACGCCACCCTCGATGGCCAGATGGCTGTCGAGATCCAGAACCGTTTCCGGCGAGCCCTCGCTGAAGTCCATCTCGTCGAGATCCACCCACACGATGTTCGGGTGCGAGGTGGACTCGAAGACATAGCGTTTACGGGTGAGATCGACGACCACCTGCCACAGGGTCTGCGAGGCATCGGGCTTTCCTGGATCAGGAAGCCTGAAGGGCTGGGCGCAATTGCGGATGACACTGAACATCGAGGCGATGGCCTCGATCTGCGACTTCGGTTCCGGCAGCCGCTTGACGTAGTACGCGGCACGCGCGAAGCGATCCGGCGCCTGAGTGGTGCCGGGAAGCGGCTTGTCACCGCCGAACCCGTCCACTTCCTTCAACAGCTTGAGCTGCTCCTCGTACTTCGGGGAGTTCGTCATGACCTCGTAGTCAGCTGAATGATGAATATCCAGCTTGCCGTCGAGATACTCGAAGATTGCCGAATCACCGGTGGCATCTTCGATGGCGAGGTGAATGGTGGGAACGTCACCACTGGTCGGATCAACAAGCTGCGCCACCTGCACGTTGTTCTGCTCGGCCCAGTCGACAGCCTCCGCGACGGTTGCGTAGTTGTCGAGGAAGTACTGCATCCACACTGCCTGGCTCAGCGCGGGGCGAGAGAGATCGATTTCGCCATAGTCGGACTCGGCGAGCCACAGGATGTGACCGGCCAGCCCCGCCTCATTGATGCCGTCGACGGACATCAGGTCGGACTCGGTGGCCACGATGCTGCCGTGCTTGGCCTTCCACGTCAGCTTCCCGGTCACCCCGTCATTGCGCTCAACCCCTCGTGGCAGCTTCCACAGATTGGTGTCGAGTTCGCGACGATAGTCCATATTCCGCCCGGCAATGACCGCCCCAGCGGCATCCCGCCACACGACTCGTGTGCACATATGTGAATTCCCCTTAGATCTCGTACATCGACCTGTTGTCAGACTCTTTTCGGGCTCTTCCCAGATGAGGGTGTAGGCGACGCAGCAGCCGTGGTGGGAGGGCGC
>NZ_JBDNTB010000062.1:11365-15787 GCF_047719395.1 Propionibacterium sp. | reverse complement strand
GACACGCCAGCCAGACTCAACCCCCCGCTACACCCCGGATCGCGAAGAGCCGGTAGTCACCAGATGCCGTAAGTACTCGCCATAACCGGACTTCTGGAAGTCGTCGGCTCGGCGGAGCATCGCCTCGTCATCCAGCCAGCCCTTGCGCCAAGCGGCCTCTTCGGGGCAGCCGACCTGGAGCCCTTGGCGCGCCTGGATGGTGCGGACGAAATCGCTGGCGTCATTGAGGGAGTCAAAGGTGCCAGTGTCCAGCCACGCCGTGCCTCGGGGCAGCACTTCCACGTGCAGCTGCTGCTGCTCCATGTAGATCCGGTTGATGTCAGTAATCTCCAACTCACCACGTGCGCTTGGCTTCAGGACACGGGCAATCTGCACCACGTCGTTGTCGTAGAAGTACAGGCCTGGTACCGCAAGATTCGACTTGGGCTGCCCGGGCTTCTCCTCAATGGATACAGCAAAGCCCTCGTCATTTACCTCGACGACGCCGTAGGCCTGCGGATCGGCGACCCAGTAGCCGAAGATCGCAGCGCCCACAACATCCACATTCTTGGTCAGCTGGGTACCCAGACCAGGGCCGTAGAAGATGTTGTCGCCCAGTACAAGAGCCGCCTTCTGGTCTCCGAGGAAAGGCGCACCGATCGTGAAAGCCTGCGCCAGACCCTTCGGCTCGGCCTGTATGGCATAACTGAGATCAATGCCGAAACGTGAGCCATCGCCGAGCAGCTGATGGAAAGCATCTGCGTCTCGGGGCGTGGTGATGATGAGGATCTCGCGCATGCCAGCGAACATGAGAGTGGACAGCGGATAGTAAATCATCGGCTTGTCATAGACGGGGACCAACTGCTTGCTGGTGGCCATCGTGATGGGGTGCAGGCGGCTGCCTGTTCCACCGGCAAGAATGATGCCGCGCATCTTTGGCTCCTTCGTCGCACACCGACGGTACCTTGCCGTTGGCAGTCATTCTGGTGTTGTGGGCAACCGAGGACCACCCGTCCCACATGTCTTCAGACTCAATCTAGTGGGTGGACACATCCTCATCTGGCGGTGAAGCCATGTGAGAGATCATCATGGCTGATGGTTCAGGCCTTGAGGTATTGGTGCAACCTCTGGATAGTCGGTTTCGGAAGCCATCCAGTGGCCTCCAGCTTGGTCAGGTCGAGGCAGCTGTTGAGCGGTCTGGGAGCCGCCACTTTGCCGGCGAAGTACTCGGCCGACGAAATGCCCGTCACCTGGGTTGCATCGTGGCCTGTGCCCGTGAAGACAAGCTTGGCCACATCCGCCCAGCTCATCGCCTCACCCTCATTTGTCAGGTTGTAGGTGCCGTAGTCAGGTTTGGTGCTGAGCAAGTGGATGATGCCTGCGGCGAGGTCCTCGGTGAAGGTGAGCCGGCCGATCTGGTCGTTCACCACCTTCGGTGAGATGCCGCGGGCCGCGAGGCCGGCCATCGTGCGTACGAAATTGTTGCCGTCACCGATCACCCAGCTCGTCCGTACCAGGTAATGCCTGGTCGCGGACGTCACTGCCATGTCACCTGCAGCCTTGGACTGCCCGTAGACCCCGAGTGGGCTCAGGGCCTCGTCTTCGGAGTGCGGGCTCTGCGTGCCGTCGAAGACATAGTCAGTCGAGATGTGCACCAGGGTGAGGCCGTATTGGTTCGCCACGCGGGCCAGATTCGCCGGGCCCACCGCATTGCATGCCCAGGCCTTCTTGCGTCCCTCATCGGTTTCGGCGCCGTCCACATCGGTCCAGGCGCCAGCATTGACGATGATGTTGATCCCGGACCAGTCGAAGGCCTGCACCGCGGCCGCGTCGGTGATGTCCAGATCGACGTGGCCTGCACCGGTGACCTCGAAACCTGCTGCGGGGAGCTGCTTCATGAGTTCGCGACCGAGCTGACCGTTCGACCCTGTGACGAGCACCCTCTGTTTGCCGGTGGGGAAGGGCGTCACCTCAGCCATTCGTGGATGCAGTTTGTCCTTGTCAGACAGGATTGCGTGGTCCAGGGGGATGGGCCAGTCGATGGCCACCGTCTCGTCGGCGAGGTTGAGGAAGGTGTACTCGGCTTTGGGCGACCAGTGGGCATTGACCAGATAGCTGTAGGCGGTGTTCGGTTCGAGCGTCTGGTAGGCGTTGCCGACCCCACGTGGCACGTAGACTGCGACAGAGGGATCGATCTCACAGGTGTAGACCGCCCCGAACGAGGGACCCTCGCGAAGATCTACCCAGGCCCCGAACACGCGTCCGGTGGCTACCGAGATGAACTTGTCCCAGGGCTCGGCGTGGATGCCGCGGGTGACGCCTGCCTCGTCGTTGAAGGAGATGTTGTTCTGCACCGGCCCGAAATCCGGAACCCCCAGCTCGACCATCTTGGCGCGCTGCCAGTTCTCCTTGAACCAGCCGCGATTGTCGCCGTGCACGGTCAGGTCGACACGCAGGAAACCCGGGATCGGCGTCGTCGAGACACCGAGAGTTTTGGAGTACTCGAGTGTGTTGGAATCTTCGCAGCCCATCGTCACTGGTCCTGGATCACTGTCCCTGCAACGCATACTTGGCCTCGGTAGCGGCCTTCTGGGGGCGCCACCAGGATTCGTTGTTGCGGTACCAGTCGATGGTGTGTTCCAGCCCGGCGTCGAAGTCTGTGTAGTGGGGGCGCCAGCCCAGCTCGTCGCGCAGCTTGGAGGCGTCAATTGCATAGCGCTTGTCGTGCCCGGGGCGGTCGTTGACATGGTCGTACGCATCGGCCGACTGGCCCATCGCCACGAGGATCTTCTCGATCACCGTCTTGTTGTCCAGCTCGCCGTTCGCGCCGATGAGATAGGTCTCACCGATCCGACCCTTGTCGAGGATGGTGAGCACAGCGGCATTGTGGTCGTCCACGTGAATCCAGTCGCGAACATTGAGACCCGCTCCGTAGAGCTTGGGGCGGATGCCATCGATGACATTGGTGATCTGGCGAGGAATGAACTTCTCGATGTGCTGGCGTGGCCCGTAGTTGTTGGAGCAGTTCGAAATGGTGGCCTGCACGCCGAAGCTGCGCACCCACGCACGGACCAGCAGGTCGGAACCGGCTTTGGTGGACGAATACGGGCTCGACGGGTTGTAGGCACGATCGGGAGTGAACTTCTCGGGATCATCCAGCTCAAGGTCGCCGTAGACCTCGTCGGTGGAGATGTGGTGATAGCGCACCTCGTGACGTCGCACCGCCTCCAGCAGGCTGAAGGTGCCGTACAGATTCGTCCTGATGAACGGCTCGGGATTGTTCAGCGAGTTGTCGTTGTGCGATTCGGCGGCGAAATGCACCACAGCGTCCGCCTTGGCAACCAGTGAGTCGACAAGGTCCCGGTCGCAGACGTCACCCTTGACGAAGCGAAAACGCGTCTCGGGCAGCCCCGCCAGCGAGGCCATATTGCCCGCATAGGTGAGCTTGTCGAGCACCACCACCGTGTCGTCTGTGTGGTCCAACACATGGTGGACGAAGTTCGAACCGATGAAGCCGGCACCGCCGGTGACGAGAAGTGAACTCACCCCCGAAGACTACCAAGGGGCCGATCCAGCCCGCATGGTCAGAGCAGACAACAGCCATCCGGCCAACTGCGCGTTCGCTCGAGGACTTGGGCCTCGTCTCTAGCTCGTGAGCATCTGGGTGTAGGTCACCGCGAGCTGATCGAAGCTGGCACCGTAGGTGGAGGCCGTTCCGGTGGTGGACCCTGAGTTGTACAGGGATCCTGCCGCGATCAGCGCATCATCGGAGTAGTTGCCGTTGAGGTATCCGCCGATGATGTTCAAACCGAAGCACATGTTCGAGTAGGGATCCCACCAGGGGTAGTTCGTATTCTGCCGGAAGTAACCGAAGTAGGTGATCTGGGTCGGCCCCACACCATTCGATGTGGCACCTGCCAGCACCGCGGGCAGGAACTGGTTGGTGAAGTTCTGCTGCGTCACCTGGCCGGCCCCGGCCATCGTTCCACCCCAGTCGCTTCCGTACACGTTCTGGCCCATCGATTCCTTGGCGATGAGAGCTGCCGCGATACCCAGTGGCACTTTCGTGTCGTTGGAGGCCCGAACCAGGGAATCTGCATTTGAGAAGCCGAGGCCGGTGAGTTTGTTTGCCAGAGCCTGGTCCGAAGCGGACAACTGGCTTGACCCGCTAGCAGCGGCGGCGCCCCCAGTCCCGTTTTGGGTGGAAACCTGCCCAGAGGACAGATACAGGGTCCCCCCCTGGAAACTCTGGGAGGCATTGCCCTGACCGTCAGAGTTCTGATTGCTGGTGGGATAGCCGAAAGAGCCGCGTTCGGCCCCGTTCGACGCCCACGTATCGCGGATCGCCCCAAGCGGGATGGTGTGGGCTCCGACGCCGGGAGCCCAGTAGATGGTTCCGCCTTGGTAGTTCTGGAATGTGCCGCCGTTGACGGTGCCTATTTC
>NZ_JBDNTB010000062.1:0-11265 GCF_047719395.1 Propionibacterium sp. | reverse complement strand
AGATGGTTCCGCCTTGGTAGTTCTGGAATGTGCCGCCGTTGACGGTGCCTATTTCGTTACTGGTGGGGTAGCCGAGGTAGCTGTTGTCGGCTCCTAGGGATGCCCACTCGTCGTGGATGGCGCCGTGGATGGTGTAGGCGCCGACACCGGGTGCCCAGTAAATGGTTCCACCTTGGAAATTCTGGTAGACGCGGCCGTCGGTGCTGGGGATTTCGTTACTGGTGGGGTAGCCGAGGTAGCTTTTGTCGGCTCCTAGGGATGCCCACTCGTCGTGGATGGCGCCGTGGATGGTGTAGGCGCCGACACCGGGTGTCCAGTAGATGATGCCGCCCTGGAAATTCTGGTAAGCACCGCCCCTCGCCGCAGGCACTTCATCACTGGTGGGGAAGCCCAAGGCACCGTTGCGGGAACCTTCGTTGACGTAGGTATCCCGTATCCCTCCATGGACGGAAAATGTACCGTTCGCCGACGTATAGAGCGTGCCTCCTTGGAACTGCTGGGAGCCCCCACCAGTCAGGGAAGTGAAGTCTCCCGTGGGCCAGCCAAGAGTTCCCAGTTGCCAATTGAGGGCGGCGTACTTGACGAGAAATGCACTCGTCACCGCATGCGCACCGCTATTGGCTGACCAGTAGATCTTGCCACCCTGAAAATCTTGATAGACCCCACCAGCCAGTGGTTGCTCGTTGGCCAAGGGCCAACCCAGCTGACTGATTGGGCCACCTAGCGAGATGTATTCGTCCAGATTGGCTCCGTGCACTGCAGCGGCACCCGTTTGCTGGCTCCAGTACATGACGCCATGCTGGAACTTCTGGGTAATTCCGTCCGCCACCTTGGTGGCCTCACCCATCGGCGCTCCGAAGGATCCGGAGGGTCCGCCGAGTGAGGCGTAGAGACTCGTCAGGTGTGAGTCCACCGGGAGGACGGCGATGGCTGCGCGTGCCGCTTTGCTTGGTTGCAGGCTGGGTCCGCTTGCTGAGGGAGAGTCAGATGAAGAGCTGGCTGCTGCTGTTCCTGTCGTGGTGCTCTGCCCTGTGGCTGAGCTGGCTGGTGCGCTTGAACTGATGCTTTCCGAAGAGGCTGAAGGCGCGGTTGACTCTGCGGGCGCAGCGACAGCGTGTTGAGCAGGAATCAGGCCGACACCAAGTGGGACGGCTGTGAGGACAAGCAAGGCCCGTCCGCAAGTGCCGTGGTGTGAACGGAACGCATGGGAGCGACCAGGCGCATCAACATCGTCGACATACATGGGTGGTAATGACTCCCTCACGATTGGCATCTCAACCTGTTCTCACTGATTCTTAGCAAAAGAACGCCTGAAAACATCATGAGACCCGAAACCTCAGGCTTAGCTTCAAGCTTTCGTCCCCGCGCTTACCTCAGGGTGGCCGTCTGCTGTGAATCGGTGTGCGGGTCGCCAAGTGACGACCCCGATCGGTCGTCGGGAAAGACCCATCGGCGGTATGTCACGTACCGGAAGACCGTCGCGAGCGCTTGGCCAACGAGTGTTCCTGAGATGTTGTCTGAAAGCCAGCTGTGAAGGCCGAGCGCATAGCGGGAGAACCCGAGGCACAGTTCCTGCATTGCCATGGCAACAATGTTGAGGAGCACGAATGCGAGCAGCCGCCCGCCGGTCACCCGTGATCCTCTCTTGCTGAAGGTCCACAGTCTGTTGCCCACATAGGTAAATGCAGAAGCGAGCAAGATCGAGAGCAGCTTGGCAAGCATCGGCCAGTCGAACATCGGGCCATGGCCGCCTGGCCAGGGTGCGGCGAAGACCAGCAGGTTGAAGGTCAGATAGTCGATGAGGAACGCGATGCCGCCAACTACCAGGAACTGGAGGAGCGGGACTAGTTGCTCCCTCAGAAGACCTGATGTGAAGTGTTGAGTACCTCCGTCCGTGCGACGCAGGTTGTCGAAGGATGGCACCACGTCACCATACTTGTTCAAACGCCTTGGGCGGTGTCTGCCTGGACACTTGCTTCCCATGCCAGTAGCTACTGGCTGTGCTGGCCCGGTACAGAGGTTGGCTGTTCCGGCACGTTACGATCCATCGTGTGATGGAGATTGATAGAAGCGATGCACCAGATCCTGCTGTTTTCGACGCTGAAGCAGCGGGCTCCTTGTCTATTGCAGCAATCGTTCCGTGCTATAACGAAGAAGCTGCCATCGCGGGAGTAGTCGCTGATTTACGCCTTGCGGTTCCTACCATGGATATATACGTGTATGACAACAATTCCACAGACCGCACTGCTGAAGTAGCAGCGGGCGCCGGAGCAATAGTGCGTCATGAGTATCGCAAGGGGAAAGGAAATGTTGTTCGTCGTGCTTTTGCAGATATCGATGCTGATGTCTATGTGATGATCGACGGAGATGGCACCTATGAGACCAAAGATTTGGCGGCAATGATCGAATTGTTGTTAGCCGGACCCTTTGACCACGTGCTGGGCTGCCGCCAGGATGATGAGGAGTCCAGCAACTATCGACCGGGCCATGCCGCAGGTAATAAGGCGTTCAATGGGCTCGTGTCGAGAATCTTCGGTGAGAATGTCACCGACATGTTTAGTGGCTACCGCGTATTCTCTCGGCGATTCGTCAAGAGCTTCCCTGCAACTTCCCGAGAATTTGAGATTGAAACCGAACTCACGGTGCACATCATGAGCCTGAGGGTGCCCAGCGCAGAGTATCCCTGTGGATTCCATGAAAGGGTGGAAGGGACTGAATCCAAGTTGAACACTTTCTCTGATGGCCGCAAGATCCTCGTGCTCATCTGGCAGCTCTGTAGGCACGAGCGCCCCATTATGTTCTACGGCTGTTGTGCCTTGATTGCGCTAATCATCAGTTTGATTGTGGGGGTGCCCGTCGTCCTCGAATTCATGGGAACGCATCTTGTTCCACGCCTTCCATCTGCACTTCTGGCAACAGGCCTGATGCTCATTTCCTTCGTCATGTGGATGTTGGGGATGATCTTGGACGGGATTCGCAAAAATCGCTCTGAAATGGCCAGGCTCTTCTATTTACGGCATGATGCGCCGTCGAACGGAAGTGTTCAGACTTCCAAGTGTGGGTCAGCTTACTAACTCCAGTAGAGCGGGAGCGGAGGTCTCCATAGGTACTTCCAAGTCAGCCAGGCCATGGCCATGAGCGATGCGATGGAAATAGACAAGGTGAGGACGCGGAGTCGCGTCTGGATCTCAATTAATCTTGCCCGCATGGGAATCAGAGCAACCAGCAGCAGCGGAGCGAAAGGTATGAAATAGCGGCCCTGCAATCCTGTAATCGTGACAAGTCTTGGATCCGTCCATATTCCATACAATCCAACGCCGGTGGCCGCAGCGGCCACCACGAACAGCAGTATCAGCCCAATGGAGAAAGTGCAGCGGACTGTCCTGGTCCCTGTCCACTCACTTTCATCCCTATCCCTTATTAGGGGAGCGAGGGACAGCGCGCCACACAGTGCATAAATGAAGAGGGTCGAAAGAAACACATGCTCCCACACGCCTGAACCGATAAAAGTGGTGTAGAAATTTCTTGGGGCGCCAAAATTTGTCAGGTAAGTATAGAGAAGCGTTCTCACGCCAAGCATCGGATTGTTAGCGAGAAACATATACTGCTGGTGAACCTTTTCTATCGTTTGAAAAGAGGGTGGGACAGAACTTGTCACATGTTGCCACCAGAAGGCTGCGGCACCACCTACCACGATAACACTAAGCCAGGATGCCATGCTTTTGAGAGTTCTTGCGCGCCGATTGCACAGCGGTATCGCGACCATCATTCCAGCTATGAGGATATACACTGGTTTGGAGAGTCCAACTCCTACAAATACTGCCATCAAGGCTAACCACTGATGAAGCTGAACAGCTGCCTCTTGCAGCGCGACGCGAAGTGTCATAGAAAATGCTAGAAAACATAGACCGATTGTCACTGGGTCCGCGGAAACAGAGCAGAACTGAATGATAGTTGTCGGTAGTATGCTCAGCATGAGAATAATCCACTTGCCACGCGGGGCAATCTTGATTGCAGCCCACGACAACGCCAATGCCACCGCTAGGTTGAGAAACTTGGAAAGGTAAAAAACCGCCAGAATGGGAAGATTCAGGAGTCTTCCCACGTAATAAGCAATGATGGTGGGAATATATGTAACAGGAGAATAGATCTCCACATTGGACATTCCAACCGTCATTTGTTCGGAACGGATTGGGATGCCTCCCATAGCCTTCCAGTCAATTTGAGAAGTTCTGGAACCACCTCCCATGGTTCCATCAATTGGAAACACATGAGACATCTCAAACAATTGGCCCGCACTCCTCGGGACTGATCCACCAAAAGACTCTGGCGGCCGAGTCACCATATCTGAGAATTCGTCATGGGAAATGGGGTGACCAAAGAGATTCCCATTCGCGATCTGAAGTGCACGGAAGAAATGGTTCGGCTCATCAGCATTGAAGCCCGGCGGAGTCAAGACAATGAATATCAGTCCGAAGAACATCCCTATGACGATCAGGAGTCTGCCAGGAGTTGCAAATCGTCGAGAGACCCTTCTCGGCCCGATGTGAGGATGCAGACTGGTTGTCTGCACTGCTTCTCCGTCCACAGGCCACTCCTCTGAGTAACTCCATTGCATCAAGGCTATGAGCCTTGCTCTCGGGCTCACGCAGGATATCGCAGGGCTACGAAGCGGCTGGTCGATAGCCGGTTGGCTCGGTAGCTGCGACACTGGTAGCTTCGATCGGCGTCATCGCCGACACGTAGGCATGGTCTTCGGCCCAGACCAGCGGCTTGGGTATCGTGTGGTGGTGGTCGCCGGCTGGGACCACAACTGCTGGTCGGACCAGAGGAGATGAACTGCGTGCAAGCAGACATGGTGATCGTTGGCGCAGGCCTGTTCGGCCTGACCATCGCAGAAAGAGCGGCGAACGATCTTGGCCTCAATGTTGTGGTGCTGGATCGCCGGGGTCACATCGGCGGGAATGCGTACTCCGAGCGGGAAAAGTCGACCGGCATCGAGGTGCACCGTTACGGCGCGCACCTGTTCCACACCTCCAACGAGAAGGTGTGGGGCTATGTGAACCAGTTCACCTCGTTCACCAACTACGTGCACCACGTGTACACCTGCCACAACGGTGAGGTCTTCCCGATGCCCATCAACCTGGGCACCATCAACCAGTTCCTGCATTCGGCGCTGTCGCCGGTGCAGGCGAAGGTCTGGGTGAACGAGCAGGCTGGCGAGTTGGCTGGGACAGATCCTTCGAATCTCAATGACAAGGGCATCCAGCTCATCGGGCGTCCGCTCTACGAGGCCTTCATCAAGTACTACACGGGCAAGCAGTGGCAGACCGACCCCAAGGACCTGCCCGCCTCGATCATCAGCCGGCTGCCGGTGCGCTACACCTACGACAACCGCTACTTCAACGACACCCACGAGGGCCTTCCCGTCGACGGGTACACCGCATGGTTCGAGCGGATGGTCGACAATCCGAAGATTCAGGTATGCCTCGACACCGACTTCTTCGACGGGGGCGAGTTCGGCCGCTCTTCGGTGCTTGGCCAGGTGCCGGTGATCTACACCGGCCCGGTGGACCGCTACTTCGACTACGCCGAGGGCGAGCTGAAGTGGCGCACCATCGACCTCAGGGAAGAGGTTCTTCCGATCGAGGACTTCCAGGGCTGTGCAGTGATGAACTACCCCGACCCCGACGTCGATTTCACCCGCATCCACGAGTTCCGGCACTTCCATCCTGAGCGGGACTACACCAGGGACGCCACCGTGATCATGCGCGAGTACTCGCGCTTCGCGGAGAAGGACGACGAGCCCTACTACCCCATCAACACCGACGAGGACAGGGCCAAGGTGCTCAAGTACCGCGAGCGGGTGAAGGCGGAGAAGATGATCCTCTTCGGCGGTCGGTTGGGCAGTTACAAGTACTTCGACATGCACATGGCCATCGGCTCGGCGTTGACGATGTTCGAGAACAAGATCAAGCCCTATTTCGCCGAGGGTGCGGCGTGGGAATCCGAAGGAGCGGAGCAGTGAACGTTCAAGTGAACGACGGCACAGTGACCACGGCGGCGCCCGGCAAGACATGGACGCCTGTCCTGCGGATCGTGCTCCCCGAGGACAATGACGAGGACAAGCAGCCGCTGTACGTGGGTTTCGGCCGTGGCCATGCGGGCCATGCTCCCCGGATGGACCGCTGGGGCGATGCGTCCCAGGACAGCGCAGCTGTGGCTGTCTCCGTGGCGGCCGATGAGAGCCGTAGTCAGCTGGTCCGCTCGCGGCGGCGGATGGAAGTGCCCGAAGGGCTTCGCGTCACCTTCGCCACGATCATGAACGGCTTCCCGGTGAGTTACTGGCGCAAGTGGACGGTCATCGACGGCGTCCGGCTGCGGCTGGTCGTCAGCGGGAATGTCACCGTGATGGTCTATCGGTCGAACAGCCAGGGCCGTGCGCAGCGTGTGGAGACCATCAAGGTGCAGGACGGTGCCGAGCAGGAAGTGCTGTGCGACCTCGGGATCGACGGTTTCGCCGACGGCGGCTGGTACTGGTTTGACCTCATCGGCGGCGATGGAGGAGCCGTACTCAACGAGGGATCGTGGCTCGTCTCCGGACAGCCCCCGCGTCTGGGGCGGCTGTCCATCGGTATCACGACGTTCAATCGTCCTGACTACTGCGCCCGGACCCTCCAGGCCCTGGGTAGGGCCACAACTCTGTTGGAGCAGATCGATCGGGTCTACGTGGTCGACCAGGGGAACAAGAACGTCAAGGACGACGAGGGCTTCCCGGCAGCACAGGAGCTGCTCGGAGACAAACTGTCGATGATCTATCAGGACAACCTGGGTGGTTCTGGTGGTTTCTCGCGCGGCATGTACGAATCGGCGAAAGCCAATGTGAGTAGGTATCACCTGGTTCTCGACGACGACGTTCAGATCGAGCCGGAGGGCATCGAACGGGCCCTGCTGTTCGCGGGGTTCTGCCGCAAGCCGACCATTGTCGGCGGCATGATGTTCGACCTGTTCAACAAGTCAGTCCTGCACACCTGGGGCGAACATCTGGATCGCTACAACTGGTTCTGGGGTTCGATCGACAACATTCCGGAGGGCGTCGATGTCGTCGAGCATCCGTTGCGGTCCACTCCGTGGATGCACAGGCGTCTCGACGTCGACTACAACGGCTGGTGGATGTGCCTCATACCCACCGAGACGATTCGCGAGCTCGGTCTGTCCATCCCGGTCTTCATCAAGTGGGATGACGCCGAATATGGCCTGCGGGCACAGCGGGTGGGGGTCTACACGGTCACCCTGCCGGGTGCGGGAGTGTGGCACATGTCTTGGGTCGACAAGGATGACACGATCGACTGGCAGGCGTACTTCCACGAGCGGAACAGAATTCTCACGGGACTGCTCTATTCCCCCTACAAACACGGGGGGAAACTCATCCAGAATCTCGTCGCCCGCGACATGAAGCATGCCGTAAGTTCTGAGTACTATGCCCAGGACGCCCGCATCCTGGCTTTGGAGGACATCCTGTCCGGGCCCGGCCACCTGCACTCCACCATCAAGTCCCGGGCTCCTCGGCTGCGGGCCATGGCGAAGGAATACACCCAGTCCGATTACAGGAGCGACCCCGCGGCATTTCCCGAGGTCGACCGCGACAAGCCGTGGCACAAGGGGCGTACTCCCCAGCGGCCCCAGACGAGGTACTTGGTCCCGTGGACGCTCAAGACGGCGGTGAAACATCTCCTTCCGGTGTCCAAGGATGCGATGGAGCGACCCCAGGCATCAATCTCTCACTCGCGCGCGTCCTTCTGGGCGTTGTCGAACTTCGACTCAGTGCTGGTCAGCAAGGCGGACGGCACAGGAGTCGCGTGGTACAAACGAGATCCGCGGCAGTTCAGGCAACAGTTGCTGCGCGAGGCCCAGCTGAGGACCGAACTGCTGGCCCGCTGGGGGGAGCTGAGCGCCGAGTACAGGAATGCGCTCCACGATGTCACGTCCTTCGAGGAATGGGCGAAGACCTTCGGGATCGAGGATGGGATCGGGAAGAGTGCAGACGACTGACATCGCGGTGGTGAGCGGCAACGCCACAGTTCCGCTGCGGGCTCCCGGACATGGTCACGGTCTGCTCGACGTGTTCAGGAGCAGATTCCTGCTCCGGCGCATCGTCAACAAGGAGATCCAGGTCCGGTATCGCGATTCCATCCTCGGATTGCTGTGGAGTTACATCAAGCCGGCCGTCCAGTTCGGGGTCTTCTATTTGGCAATGGGCGTCTTCCTCGGGCTGAACAAGGGGCTTGAGAATTACGCCATCTACATGTTCAGTGGCATTGTCGTGATGAATCTGTTCGGCGAGGTCTTCACGAATGCTTCGCGCTCGATTGTCGGTAATGGCGGGCTGATCAAGAAGATCTACCTGCCCCGCGAGCTGTTCCCGGTCTCCAGTCTGTGGGTCGCCTGGATCCACTTCCTCCCACAGGTCGCCATTCTGGTGGCAGTCAACCTGTTCGTCGGCTGGCATCCGACGTGGATCCAGCTCGGCTCGTTCCTCGTCGCGTCTTTCATCGTCTCGGTCTTCGCGCTGGCCCTGGGGCTCATCTTCGGGGCAGCGGACGTCTTCTTCCGCGACGCGGAGAATTTCGTCGACCTGATCAACATGGTCGCCACCTGGCTCAGCCCGGTGCTCTACATGTGGGTGCTCGTCGAGAATTCCCTCGGTTCGCTGGCGATGACGGTGTACATGTTCAACCCGCTCACCGTCGCGGTGGAACTCTTCCACGACTGTTTCTGGGCCCCCACCACGACGCGTCCGATCAATCCAGAGCAGTGGCGGGTGGTCCCTCATCTTTTCAGCGTCTGGACGCCGATCGCGGTGCTCATCAGCGTGCTCATGCTGGTGCTGGGCGATTTCATATTCCGTCGAGTCGAGCGCCAGTTCGCGCAGGAGCTGTGATGGCGAGGAGAACACCGATCGAACCGCGCGATCCGCACATCGTGGTGACGCTCCAGCACGTCACGAAGATATTCCTGCTCCGTCACACCCGCTCGTTGAAAGAGGCGTTCATCTGGCTCATCAAGGGGCGCCGGAAGGACTTCAGCAACGAATTCCGGGCGATGGACGATGTCAATGTCGACATAGCCGACGGTGAATCCGTGGCCCTCATGGGTTTCAACGGTTCGGGGAAATCCACGACGCTCAAGCTGATCAGCGGGGTGATGCATCCCGATGGTGGCGCAGTCGGGGTGCGGGGCCGAGTAGCCGGGCTCATCGAAGTGGGTGCGGGGTTTCATCCTGACCTCACCGGGCACGACAATGTCTACCTCAACGGCGCGATTCTGGGCATGACCAAGGAGCAGATAGACGCCGCGTACGACGACATCCTCGAATTCGCAGACATTGGCGAATTCATCGAGACTGAGGTTAAATTTTACTCCTCAGGCATGTACCTGAGGCTGGCTTTCTCGGTGGCCGTGCACACCAATCCTGATGTCTTCCTCGTCGACGAGATCCTGGCTGTCGGCGATGAGCCGTTCCAGAAGAAGTGCAAGGCCCTGATTCGCACGATGGTGCGTGACGGCAAGACCTTGGTGATCGTCAGCCACGACCTCGACATGGTGGAAAAGCTCTGCAAGCGGGGCATCGTCATGTCACACGGCAAGGTTGTCTTCGACGGGCCATCCGACCAGGCTGTGCGCTTCCTGCGCGATAAGGCGCTGGACGGCAGCCAGGACGATCCCAAGCCACCGCTCACCAAGGAGCAGATGGCCCAGCGGCTGTTCACCGATGAGGAGCGGGCTGCGGTACCGCTGCGGGTGCGCGTCGGGGGGCCGCCGCTGGTGGGTTCCAAGGCATCCTCACGCTCCGGCGGGGCGATGAGCGCCGAGCAGGACATCGCGGAGGGATCGGTCGAGACCTTTTGACGATGCCGACGCATTCGAGACCGATCTTGAGCGTGAGGCATCGGAGCGGCCTGACGTGAAGTTTGCAGACCTGACAGTTCGCCATGAGCGGTGTCGCTTGTGCCTTGAAGAGTGCCGGCAGTTTTGGACAGCGGTCTGTGACGATTCATCCCGACCGCACAACGCCATGTCGAGGATCCCAGGGCTTATGGCCGGTGATAGGTGGCGGGGTCGGTCAGATGCAACCGGCGTGTCAGGTGCGGTGGTGCAGATCAGATTCTCTGGCAGTAACACGCTCCCCCTTGTCAACCATTCCTGGAAGCCGAGATGACCGAGCACCTGGGCCACGAGTACGGCGGTACCCTGACCGGTTCGAATGTACGTGACGGGCTGCGGCCGAAGACCGTGATCACTGGGATCGACCCCACGCAGATCGAGGTGCCGAGGCATCGGACGACAGTTTCGAGCCGATCATCATTACCATACGGCTAGTGCGCTTGGCGGGCAGCGCGAAGATCGACCCCAGTAGCTGGTTCACCGCCCTGGCGACGTCACGAATCGAGGATTCACCACACCACAGGCGCCACACCACGGCGCCAGCTCACTAACAGCCTTTTGTGGACGGTGCCGTGGTGCACACCGGATTTCCCCCCAAGCCCACGACCCCATTGTCGACCAACGCCTGGATCGGCGACACATCGCTGACCTGGTTGTGGCTCAGGTCAAGGTATGTGAGCTGGGTGAGCCTCTTGAGAGGTGTCAAGTCACTGATCTGGTTGCTCCAGACGCTGAGGCTGGTGAGGTTGGTGAGTTCGGCCAGCGGGGTGAGGTCGCTTACCTGGTTGCCGCTGAGGCTGAGGTTGGTGAGTTCGGCCAGCGGGGTGATGTTGCTGACCTGGTTGCTTTCGAGTTGGAGGGTGGTGAGCTGGGTGAGGCCTTTGAGGGGTGTGATGTTGCTGACCTGGTTGTATTTCAGGTCGAGCCAGGTGAGGTTGGTGAGACCGGCCAGCGGGGTCAGGTCACTGATCTGGTTGTGAAGGAGGTAGAGATTGGTGAGGTTGGTGAGACCGGCTAGCGGGGTCAGGTCACTGATCTGGTTTTCGGCAACATCACGGTAATTTCCCAAGTTGAGGTGCGTTAACCCGGTGAAGGTTTGGAGGCCTTGCAGCTGACTTATGGACTCGTTGTCGCACCCGAGATTGGTGAGGCCTGCTGCCTGGGCTGGTGTGGGTTGGGTGCCGGCGGGTAGACCCAAAGTGGCGTCGATGCAGGTGAGCAGGTTGGTGTCGGTGATGGTCGGTGTGCTGCTGGTTGACTTGAGTCGGTACAAGAAGGCGGCCATCGCATCCCGGTTGATGGGGGTGACCGGCCGGTATT
>NZ_JBDNTB010000061.1:2009-16279 GCF_047719395.1 Propionibacterium sp. | reverse complement strand
GTGCGCCGGCCTTGTCCTTGAGGACCTGGCCCCGGGCCCCGCCGGGCCCCAGCCCGGGGGGCGCCGCCCACGCCCGCGCCACTGGGGCCCCCCCCGCCCCCGAGGGGCGGGCCTTCAGCCGTTGGACCAAGAGGTTCAGTCGGTCACTTGTCGATCTTGGTCACGCGACCGGCGCCGACGGTGTGGCCACCCTCGCGGATGGCGAACTTCAGGCCGACCTCCATGGCGATCGGCTTCTGCAGGTGCACGATCATGTCGGTGTTGTCACCGGGCATGCACATCTCGACACCCTCGGGCAGTTCCACGGTGCCGGTGACGTCGGTGGTGCGGAAGTAGAACTGCGGGCTGTAGTGGCTGAAGAACGGCTTGTGACGGCCGCCTTCTTCCTTGGTCAGCACGTAGACATTGGCCTCGAAGTCGGTGTGGGGGGTGGTGCTGCCGGGCTTGGTGACGACCATGCCGCGCTCCACGTCCTCCTTCTTGGTGCCACGGAGCAGCAGACCGACGTTGTCGCCAGCCTGACCCTCGTCGAGGATCTTGCGGAACATCTCGACGCCGGTGACCGTGGTGGTCTGGGTGTCGGCGAGCCCGACGAGCTCGACGGTCTCACCGGTCTTGATGATGCCGCGCTCGACACGACCGGTCACGACGGTGCCGCGGCCGGTGATGGTGAAGACGTCCTCGACAGGCATCAGGAAGGGCTTGGCGGTGTCGCGCTCGGGCTGCGGGATGTAATCGTCGACCTGCCCCATGAGCTCCATGATGGCCTCGGCCCACTTCTCGTCGCCCTCAAGCGCCTTCAGGGCGGAAACGCGCACGACGGGACAGTTGTCGCCGTCGAACTCCTGCGCGCTGAGCAGCTCACGGGTCTCCATCTCGACGAGTTCGATGAGCTCCTCGTCGTCGACCATGTCGCACTTGTTGAGTGCCACGACGATGGCGGGGACACCGACCTGACGGGCGAGCAGCACGTGCTCGTGGGTCTGGGGCATGGGGCCGTCAGTGGCTGCCACGACGAGGATCGCGCCGTCCATCTGGGCGGCACCGGTGATCATGTTCTTCACGTAGTCGGCGTGCCCGGGGCAGTCGACGTGCGCGTAGTGACGCTTCTCGGTCTGGTACTCGACGTGCGCGATCGAGATCGTGATACCGCGCTGACGCTCCTCAGGAGCCTTGTCGATCATGTCGAATGCTTCGAACGAGTTCCACTGCGGGTACTTGTCCGCCAGCACCTTCGTGATCGCCGCGGTCAGTGTGGTCTTGCCGTGGTCGATGTGCCCGATGGTGCCGATGTTGCAGTGCGGCTTCGTCCGCTCGAAATGGGCCTTTGCCACTGGGGCTCCTTCTGATGTCGCGTCACGCTGGCTTGCGGGACGCCTGTTGGTTGCTGCGAGGGGCCTCGCAGCGGGGTCTGTTCAGGTTTGGCTTGGCACCGAGAGTTACCGGGCACCGAGACACTTGGGCTGGGCACCCAAGAACCTTAGCAATTCTGGTCTACAGGCTGGCGAGAGTCAAACAGCGCTCGCCAGCCTGGTGGGGTCAGCGGATCACTCGGTACCGCGGGCCTTGGCGATGATGTCCTCGGCGATCGACTTGGGCACCTCTGCGTAGGAGTCGAACTCCATCGTGTAGGAGGCCTGACCGGAGGTCTTGGACCGCAGGTCGCCGACATAGCCGAACATCTCGGACAGCGGGACGAGCGCGCGCACGACCTTGTTGCCGTGCTCCTCGACCATTTCCTTGATGTGCCCGCGACGGCCGTTGAGGTCGCCGATGACGGTGCCGAGATAGTCCTCGGGGGTGGTCACCTCGACGGCCATCATCGGCTCGAGCAGAGCCGGGTCGGCGCGCCGTGCGGCCTCCTTGTAGACCATCGAACCGGCGATCTTGAATGCCAGCTCGGAGGAGTCGACGTCGTGGTAGGCGCCGTCGGTGAGGGTCACCTTGATGTCCTCGACCGGGTAGCCGGCCAGCACGCCGAACTGCATGGCCTCCTGGATGCCGGCGTCCACAGCGGGGATGTACTCCTTGGGGATACGTCCGCCGGTGACGGCATTGACGAACTCGTAACCGGAGCCGGGCTCGGTCGGCTCCAGATCGATGACCACTTTGCCGTACTGGCCAGAACCGCCGGACTGCTTCTTGTGCGTGTAGTCCACATTCTTGACCGCCCGCCGCAGCGTCTCGCGGTAGGCCACCTGCGGGACACCGATATTGGCCTCCACATTGAATTCGCGCTTCATGCGATCGATCAGGATGTCCAGGTGCAGCTCGCCCATGCCGGCGATGATGGTCTGGCCGGTTTCCTCATCGGTGTGCACCTGGAAGGTGGGATCTTCCTCAGCGAGCCGCTGGATCGCGATCGACAGCTTCTCCTGATCGGCCTTCGACTTCGGCTCGATGGCCTGCTCGATGACCGGGTTCGGGAAGGTCATGGACTCCAGCACCACGGGATTGGAGTGGTCGCACAGCGTGTCGCCGGTGCCGGTGTCCTTCAGGCCCATCACCGCGCAGATCATTCCGGCCGGCATCTCGTCGACCTCCTGGCGCTTGTTGGCGTGCATCTGGTAGATCTTGCCGATGCGCTCCTTCTTGTCCTTGGTGGAGTTGAGCACCTGGGACCCGGTCTTGAGCGTTCCGGAGTAGACGCGCACGAAGGTGAGCCGCCCGAGATGGGGATCAGCAGCGATCTTGAATGCGAGGGCCGAAAGAGGCTCGTCACGGGAGGGATGGCGATCGATCTCGACCGTCTCGTCGCCGGGCTTGAAGCCGACGATCGCGGGCACGTCGAGCGGGCTCGGCAGGTAGTCGACGACGGCGTCCATCAGGGGCTGCACGCCCTTGTTCTTGAAGGCCGAACCACAGGTGACGGCGGTGAAGGCAGACGCCAGCACACCGCGGCGGATGGCGGCCCTGAGGTCGTCCTTGGTCCAGTCCTCGCCACCGAGGTAGAGCTCCATGAACTCCTCGTCGTTCTCGGCGACGGTCTCGATCATCTCAGCCCGAGCGGTCTCCGCGGCCTCCTTGAGGTCTTCGGGGATCGCCTCGACCTCGTAGTGCTCGCCGAGCTCGGTCTCGCCGCGCCAGGTCTTGGCGTCCATCTCGATGAGATCGATGATGCCCAGGAAGCCGCCCTCAGCGCCGATCGGCAGCTGCAGCAGCACGGGGATGGCGTTGAGACGCTCTCGGATGGTCTTGACGCACCAGTCGAAGGAGGCGCCGGTGCGATCCAGCTTGTTGATGAAGCAGATCCGCGGCACGTTGTACTTGGAAGCCTGACGCCACACGGTCATCGTCTGCGGCTCCACGCCGGCGACACCGTCGAAGACAGCCACCGCACCGTCGAGCACGCGCAGCGCACGCTCCACCTCGACGGTGAAATCGACGTGCCCGGGGGTGTCGATGATGTTGACCTGGTAGTTGTTCCAGAAGCACGTGGTGGCGGCCGAGGTGATGGTGATGCCGCGCTCCTGCTCCTGCTCCATCCAGTCCATGGTGGCAGCGCCGTCGTGAACCTCACCGATCTTGTGATTGATACCGGTGTAGTACAGGATGCGCTCGGTCGTCGTCGTCTTTCCGGCGTCGATGTGAGCCATGATGCCGATGTTGCGCACCTTGGCCAGGTCGGTTTGCAGATCGAGGGCCACGGGTTTCCTAACTCTGATTCGTGATGTGGACGGGGCATGCGGCCCCTGAACAGGCCAGTGCCCCCGCCACAAGGGCGGGGGCCGGCCGAGATGTTACCAGCGGTAGTGGGCGAAGGCCCGGTTGGCTTCAGCCATCCGGTGGGTGTCCTCGCGCTTCTTGACCGAGGCTCCGAGACCATTGGAGGCATCGAGGATCTCGTTCTGCAGACGCTCGGCCATCGTCTTCTCACGACGGTCGCGGGCGAAGCTCACCAGCCAGCGCATGGCCAGCGTGTTCGAACGGTGCGGCTTGACCTCGACAGGCACCTGGTAGGTGGCGCCGCCGACTCGGCGGGAGCGCACCTCCACGGCGGGCTTGACATTGTCGAGCGCCTTCTTGAGGGTCTGCACCGGGTCGACACCGGTCTTCTCGCGAGCGCCCTCCAGCGCGGAGTACACGATGTTCTGCGCGACGGTCTTCTTGCCGTCCAGCAGGATCTTGCTCACGAGCTGGCTGACCAGCGGTGACTCGTACACCGGGTCGATGATCACCGGGCGCTTCGGGGCCGGTCCCTTGCGAGGCATTACTTCTCCTTCTTCGCGCCGTAGCGGCTGCGAGCCTGCTTGCGGCCCTTGACGCCCTGGGTGTCGAGTGCACCACGGATGATCTTGTAACGGACACCGGGAAGGTCCTTCACGCGACCGCCGCGCACGAGCACCATGGAGTGCTCCTGGAGATTGTGACCGATTCCGGGAATGTAGGCGGTCACCTCGATGCCGGAGCTCAGGCGAACTCGCGCCACCTTGCGCAATGCCGAGTTCGGCTTCTTCGGGGTGGTCGTGTACACACGCGTGCACACGCCACGGCGCTGGGGCGAGCCCTTCAGCGCCGGCGTATTGGTCTTGCTGACCTTGTCAGTGCGGCCCTTGCGGACCAGCTGCTGGATGGTAGGCACCTGCTGGTATCTCTTTCGTAGTCGAGAGTGATTCTCCTGATGGTGCAACTCCCCCATCACCTGAGCGCGGCGCCCAGCAACAGGCGCTCGTTCGAAGGACGATGGGTCGTTGCCGCACGATTCCGTACCGCCTTGGCCATCTGTGCAACGTCAGAACCAGATCGGGAGGGCACGCGCTTTCATCCGGGCAAACCGAACCAAGAGCCGAGTCTAGCCGACGGTTCGAAGCCGGTCAAAACGGCCTCCCCACGGATGGCGGTACCAGTCTGATTGATCGGATTCCTGCGGTCGGGGGAAGAAAGAGGGGAGAGCATGTGCCCGGCAGCAGCGTCAAGTGAATGCAGCTGCTGCCAGGCCCATGCTCTCCCCCGCTACTCAGCCCCGTGGGCTCAGCACAGTGACTCAGCGAAGGTCGCCGAAGTCCAGATCGTCCAGCGGGACCGCGGAACCCGAACCTGACCCGAAGTCGTAGTCGAAGGGGTCATAGCTCATCTGGTAGGAGTTCGCCTTGGCCTCGGCCGTCGGCTCCACCCGCATGTTGCGGTAACGCTCCAGGCCGGTGCCCACCGGGATGAGCTTGCCGAGGATGACATTCTCCTTCAGGCCGACCAGGTTGTCCGACTTGCCATGGATGGACGCATCGGTGAGCACCTTGGTGGTCTCCTGGAAGGACGCCGCCGACAGCCACGACTCGGTTGCCAGCGAGGCCTTGGTGATACCCATCAGCACCGGACGACCCTCTGCGGGACGACCGCCCTCCTCGACCGCCTTGCGGTTGGCGGCCTCGTAGTTCTGCCGATCCACCAGCTCGCCGGGCATCATGTTCGTGTCGCCCGACTCGATCACCGTGATCCGCCTCAGCATCTGGCGGATGACGATCTCGATGTGCTTGTCGTGGATCGGGGAGCCCTGGGAGGCATACACCTTCTGGACCTCCTGCACGAGGTGCTCCTGCACCGCGCGCACGCCGCGCACCCTCAGCACGTCCTGCGGATCGATGGTGCCACCGGTCAGCTGCTCACCGACGGAGACATGACAACCGTCGGTGATCGAGTGCCGCACCCGGTTGGAGTCCTCGAACTCCAGGCGTGCCCGACGCGGCAGGACGTACTCGACGTCCTCCCCGCCATCATCGCGGATGATCGTCAGCTTGCGGCCGCGATCGGTCTCCTCGATCTTGACGCGCCCGTCGGCCTCTGCGATCGGTGCCTTGCCCTTCGGGGTACGCGCCTCGAACAGCTCGACCACTCGGGGCAGGCCCTGGGTGATGTCGTCGCCGGCCACACCACCGGTGTGGAAGGTACGCATCGTCAGCTGGGTGCCGGGCTCGCCGATGGACTGCGCAGCCTGGATGCCCACGGCCTCGCCCACCTCGACGAGCTTGCCATTGGCCAGCGAACGCCCGTAGCACTTGGCGCAGGCGCCGGTGGAGGACTGGCAGGTCAGCACCGAACGCACCTTGAGGGAGGTGATGCCGGACTCGATGGCCTTCGCCACCAGCGCGGGCTCGAGATCAGCCCCAGCACCGATGACGACATTGCCCTGCTCATCGGTGACATCGGTCGCCGCGGTGCGCCCATAGACCGAGGTCTCCAGCATCTTGTCCGGCACCAGCGTGCCGTCCGGACCGGCGCTTGCGATGGGCTTGACCAGACCACGAGTGGTCCCGCAGTCCTCCTCGCGGATGATGACATCCTGCGAGACGTCGACCAGACGCCTGGTGAGGTAGCCGGAATCGGCCGTCCGCAGGGCGGTGTCGGCCTGCCCCTTCCGGCCGCCGTGGGTGGAGATGAAGTACTCCAGAACGGTCAGGCCCTCACGGAAGTTGGACTTGATCGGGCGCTCGATGATCTCGCCCTTCGGATTGGCCACCAGGCCTCGCATGGCGGCGATCTGGCGCATCTGGGTCATGTTCCCTCGGGCACCGGAGTTCACCATCATGTAGATCGGGTTGGTGCGAGTGAAGTTCTTCTCCATCGCATCGGTCAGCTCGGCCGTGGCGTCGTTCCAGATCTGCACCAGCTCACCACGGCGCTCCTCCTCGGTCACGGCACCGCGATCGTAGAGCTTGTCGATCTTTGCTGCCTTGGCCTCGTACTTGGCCATGATCTCGGGCTTGTTGGGCGGCGTCTGCACGTCACCGATCGAGACGGTGACGCCGGAGCGGGTGCCCCACTTGAAGCCCATGTCCTTGAGGTTGTCGAGGGTGTCGACGACCACCGGACGTGGGAACTTCACGGCCAGATCGTTGATGATCCCCGCGAGCTGCTTCTTGCCGACGTGGGCCTCCACGAAGGGATAGTCGTGCGGCAACGCCTCGTTGAAGATGATCTTGCCCAGCGTGGTGTCGAGCATGATCGAGCCGTCGTCCTTGAGCTTGTCGGCCTGGGAGGCCGGCGGGACAATCCCCTTGAGCCGGATGGTGCACTTGGCACGCAGGTCGAGCTGGCCCATGTCCTGGGCCATCAGGGCCTCCGCCTCGGAGGCGAAGGCGCGCCCCTCGCCCGGCAGACCGTCGAGGTCCTGGGTGAGGTAGTACATTCCGATGATCATCTCGTGACTGGGCAGCGCGATCGGCTTGCCGTCAGCCGGCTTGAGGATGTTGTTCGAGGAAAGCATCAGAATGCGGGCCTCGGACTGCGCCTCGGCGCTCAGCGGCAGGTGAACAGCCATCTGGTCGCCGTCGAAGTCGGCATTGAAGGCCGCGCACACGAGCGGGTGCAGCTGGATGGCCTTGCCCTCGATGAGCTGCGGCTCGAATGCCTGGATGCCCAGCCGGTGCAGGGTCGGTGCGCGATTGAGCAGCACCGGATGCTCCTTGATGACCTCGTCGAGCACATCGAAGACCTGCGGACGCTGGCGTTCGACCATGCGCTTCGCGCTCTTGATGTTGGGCGCGTAGTTGAGGTCGTAGAGCCGCTTCATGACGAAGGGCTTGAACAGCTCCAGAGCCATCTGCTTGGGCAGGCCGCACTGGTGCATCTTCAGCTGCGGGCCGACCACGATGACCGAACGGCCGGAGTAGTCGACGCGCTTGCCGAGCAGATTCTGGCGGAACCGGCCCTGCTTGCCCTTGAGCATGTCGGACAGCGACTTCAGCGGACGGTTGCCCGGACCGGTCACCGGACGGCCACGTCGGCCGTTGTCGAACAGCGAGTCGACGGCCTCCTGCAGCATCCGCTTCTCGTTGTTCACGATGATCTCGGGCGCGCCGAGATCCAGCAGCCTCTTCAGCCGGTTGTTGCGGTTGATCACGCGACGGTACAGGTCGTTGAGGTCGGAGGTCGCGAAGCGGCCGCCGTCCAACTGCACCATCGGGCGCAGATCGGGCGGGATGACCGGGACGGCGTCCAGCACCATGCCCATCGGCGAATTGCCGGTGTCGAGGAAGGCCGAGACCACCTTGAGCCGCTTGAGGGCACGCGTCTTGCGCTGGCCCTTGCCGTTCTGGATGATGTCGCGCAGCCGCTCGGACTCCGCCTTCAGGTCGAAGGTCTCCAGACGATGCTTGACGGCCTCAGCGCCCATGTACCCCTCGAAGTACTTGCCGAAGCGAGTCTTCATCTCGCGGTAGAGCACCTCGTCGCCCTCGAGGTCCTGCACCTTGAGGCCCTTGAAGCGATCCCAGACGGCGTCCAGACGATCCAGCTCGCGCTGGGCACGGTCGCGGATGGTCTTCAGCTCCTTCTCGCCACCGTCCTTGACCTTCTTGCGGACATCGGCCTTGGCGCCCTCCTCCTCGAGCTTGGCCAGATCCTCCTCGAGCTTGGTCATCCGCTTCTCGACGTCGTTGTCACGACGCTGTTCGATGTGGGTGTGCTCGGCGGAGACCTTGGCCTCCAGGGACGGCAGGTCTCGAGAACGCGCATCGGCGTCGACCCTGGTGATCATGTACGCGGCGAAGTAGATGACCTTCTCCAGGTCCTTCGGCGCGATGTCGAGCAGATAGCCCAGGCGGCTCGGCACACCCTTGAAGTACCAGATGTGGGTGACGGGCGCGGCCAGCTCGATGTGGCCCATCCGCTCACGACGCACATTGGAACGGGTCACCTCGACACCACAGCGCTCGCAGACGATGCCCTTGAAACGCACCCTCTTGTACTTGCCGCAAGCGCACTCCCAGTCCCTGGTGGGCCCGAAGATCTTCTCGCAGAACAGACCGTCGCGCTCGGGCTTGAGCGTGCGGTAGTTGATCGTCTCGGGCTTCTTCACCTCTCCGTAGGACCACCCACGGATCTGGTCAGCAGTGGCCAGGCCGATCCGGAGTTCGTTGTAGGTGTTGACGTCCAGCACGTTGATTCTCTTTCCCCTGCTCCCAGCAGGCGGTCACAACAATTGGGGATCAGTGGCCATGACACCGGGTGGGGCCCGGTGTCATGGCGTGGTGGCCTCAGCCTTCGGACTCCAACTTGTAGGAATCAGCACCGGGTCGCCGCGAGAGGTCGATACCGAGCTCCTCCACGGAGCGGTAGTCCTCCTCGGTGTCCCGCAGGTCGACGACCTGGCCGTCGGTGCTGAGCACCTCGACGTTCAGGCACAACGACTTCATCTCCTTGACCAGCACCTTGAATCCCTCGGGGATACCGGGCTCGGGGATGTTCTCGCCCTTGACGATCGCCTCGTAGACCTTGACACGGCCGGAGACATCGTCGGACTTGATGGTGAGCATCTCCTGCAGGGCCCACGCGGCGCCGTATGCCTCGAGTGCCCAGACCTCCATCTCGCCGAAGCGCTGACCACCGAACTGGGCCTTGCCGCCGAGCGGCTGCTGGGTGATCATCGAGTACGGACCGGTGGAACGTGCGTGGATCTTGTCGTCGACCAGATGGTGCAGCTTCAGCATGTACATGTAGCCGACGCCGACACGCCGCGGGAAGGGCTCCCCGGAGCGGCCGTCGAACAACAGTGCCTTGCCGTCCTGGTCGACCACGTGATTGCCGTCCCGGTTGGGCAGGCCGTCAGCGAGCAGACCGGAGATCTCCTCCTCGTTCGCACCGTCGAAGACCGGGGTGGCCAGGCGGACACCGCCGTCGACGTGCTCGAGGCCGACCTCGCGCAGGCGCTCGGCCCACGGCTCATCGGAGGCGCCGAGATCCCAGCCGGAATGGGCGATCCAGCCCAGATGCATCTCGAGCACCTGGCCCAGATTCATCCGGCTCGGCACGCCGAGTGGGTTGAGGATGATGTCGACCGGGGTGCCGTCCTCCATGAACGGCATGTCCTCGACCGGCAGGATCTTGGAGATGACGCCCTTGTTGCCGTGCCGGCCGGCCAATTTGTCGCCGACCTGCACCTTGCGCTTCTGGGCGACGTAGACGCGCACCATCTGGTTGACGCCGGGCGGCAACTCGTCGTTGTCCTCGCGGTCGAAGATGCGCACACCGATGACGGTGCCCTCCTCCCCGTGCGGCACCTTCATGGAGGTGTCGCGGACCTCGCGGGCCTTCTCACCGAAGATGGCGCGCAGCAGGCGCTCCTCAGGGGTGAGTTCGGTCTCACCCTTGGGGGTGACCTTTCCGACCAGGATGTCACCGTTGCGCACCTCGGCGCCGATGCGGATGATGCCGCGCTCGTCGAGATTGGCGATCATGTCGTCGGAGACATTCGGGATGTCCCGGGTGATCTCCTCGGGCCCGAGCTTGGTGTCGCGGGCGTCGACCTCGTGCTCCTCGATGTGGATCGAGGTGAGCACGTCCTCGCTCACGATGCGCTGGGACAAGATGATGGCGTCCTCGTAGTTGAGGCCGTTCCAGGGCATGAAGGCGCACAGCAGATTGCGGCCCAGGGCGAGCTCCCCGTCGTCGGTGCAGGGACCGTCGGCGAGCGGGGTGCCCACCTCGACATGGTCCCCCACGCTCACGATCGGGCGCTGGTTGACGCAGGTGCCCGCATTGGAGCGGCGGAACTTCTCCAGCCGGAAGGTCTGGTAGGTGCCGTCATCGCAGGCGATGTCGATGAGATCGGCCGAGGCGCCGGTGACGGTGCCTGGCTTGGTGGCGCAGGTGACCTCGCCGACGTCGACGGCGCAGCGGTACTCCATGCCGGTGCCCACATAGGGCGCCTCATTCTTGACCAGCGGCACAGCCTGGCGCTGCATGTTGGCACCCATCAGGGCACGCGACGAGTCGTCGTGCTCGAGGAAGGGGATCAGCGCGGAACCCACCGACACCATCTGGCGCGGCGAGACGTCCATGTAGTCCACTTCCTGCGGCGGCACGAGATCGACCTCGCCGTGGCGGGTACGCACCAGCACGCGGTCCTCGGTGAAGGCACCATCCTCGCCGACCACGGCATTGGCCTGGGCGATGATGTGATGGTCCTCCTCATCGGCGGTGAGGTAGTCGACATCGTCTGTGACGGTACCGTCGACCACGCGACGGTAGGGCGTCTCGATGAAGCCGAAGGCATTGACGCGCGCGAAGGAGGCCAGCGAACCGATCAGGCCGATGTTCGGGCCCTCAGGAGTCTCGATCGGGCACATCCGGCCGTAGTGGGAGGTGTGCACGTCGCGCACCTCCATGCCGGCGCGATCACGGGACAGACCGCCGGGGCCCAGCGCCGACAACCGGCGCTTGTGGGTCATCTCGGCCAGCGGATTGTTCTGGTCCATGAACTGGGACAGCTGCGAGGTGCCGAAGAACTCCTTCAGCGCAGCGGTCACCGGACGCACATTGATCAGCGTCTGCGGGGTGATGGCCTCGATGTCCTGGGTGGTCATCCGGTCGCGCACCACGCGCTCCATGCGCCCCAGACCGGTGCGCAGCTGATTCTGGATCAGCTCGCCGACGGTGCGCAGGCGACGATTGCCGAAATGGTCGATGTCGTCGGGCTCCACAGGCAGACCGTTGTCCAGCTCGGTCTGGCCCTCGTGCAGGGCGCAGATGTAGTGGATGGCGGCAATGATGTCGTCCATCGTGAGCACCTGCTGGTCGAAGGGCTCGTTGAGACCAAGCTTCTTGTTGATCTTGTGACGGCCGACCTTCGCCAGGTCGTAGCGCTTCGGATTGAAGTAGTAGTTCTCCAGCAGCTGCTGCGAGGCATCACGCGCCGGCGGCTCACCCGGGCGCAGCTTCCGGTAGATGTCGAGCAGCGCCTCGTCCTGGGTGGTGACGTGGTCCTTCTCCATGGTCATCCGGATGGCGTCGTACTGGCCGAACTCGTTGAGGATCTGCTCCTCGCTCCAGCCGAGCGCCTTGAGCAGCACGGTGACGTTCTGCTTGCGCTTGCGATCAAGACGCACACCGACGAGGTCGCGCTTGTCGATCTCGAACTCCAACCAGGCGCCGCGGCTCGGGATCACCTTGCAGGTGAAGATGTCCTTGTCGCTGGTCTTGTCGGGCGTCTGCTCGAAGTAGACGCCCGGGGAACGCACGATCTGGGAGACGACGACACGCTCGGTGCCGGTGATGATGAAGGTGCCCTTGTCTGTCATCAGCGGGAAATCGCCGATGAAGACGGTCTGGCTCTTGATCTCGCCGGTGTCATTGTTCATGAACTCGGCAGTGACGAACAACGGGGCGGCATAGGTCGCGTCGCGATCCTTGCACTCCTCGATGGTGTACTTCGGATCCTCGAAACGGTGGTCCCGGAAGCTCAGGGACATCGTCTGGGAGAAGTCCTCGATCGGGGAGATCTCCTCGAAGATCTCCTCCAGCCCCGAGTGGGTGCTCACATCGGTGCGGCCCTGAGCCAGGGCCTCATCCACCTCGCGCTGCCAGACATCGTTGCCGACGAGCCAGTTGAACGATTTCACCTGCAGGTCGAGCAGATTGGGGATTTCGAGCGGCTCCTTGATCTTGGCGAACGAGATTCTCCCGGTATTGGAGATGACATCGGTGTTCTTCAACGCATTGCGCGAGGCGGCCAAGGTGTGGTCCTTCCAAGAACTCGCAGAGGTTCTTTGCATGCAGAATGACCCGTGTCAACACGGGTCATCAATTGTGGCGATGGGCAAACATCAACGTTACCCTATCCTGGGGCTGAGAGCAAGTGGGCAAAGCTTACGCTTTGGCCATCCCGTGCGGGCCCATCCAGGCGGCGACATCATCGTCCCCGCAGTAACCCCAGTCCCTCGAACTCGCCGACCGACACAGCCTTGGTCACGAGCTAGATGATACGCAATCCCGTCGGGTTGGCAACCACCTGGCCCGGCCACGCCAGACGCGACTGCATTCCCCGCCTGCCAGGTACGACGAAGACCGGGCACCACCACTGGTGGATACCCGGCCTTCAGCCACTGCTCGTCAGCGCTGCGTCACTTGACGGAGGCGGTGGCGCCTGCAGCCTCGAGCTTCTCCTTGGCTGCCTTGGCGGCCTCGGGGGTGACCTTCTCCAGGACGACCTTCGGAGCTGCCTCCACGAGATCCTTGGCATCCTTGAGGCCGAGGGAGGTGAGGGCGCGCACCTCCTTGATGACCTGGATCTTCTTGTCGCCGACGGCCTCGAGGGTCACGTCGACCTCGGAGGCAGCCTCGTCGGCAGCGGCGTCATCGCCGGCGCCACCGGCAGCGGCCGGGGCAGCGGCAACGGCAACCGGGGCGGCAGCCTTGACGTCGAAGGTCTCCTCGAAGGCCTTCACGAAATCGGACAGCTCGATGAGGGTCATGTCCTTGAACTGCTCGAGGAGCTCGTCCTTGCTGAGCTTTGCCATGTTGGCGTCCTTCCTAGTTGTTCGATGCGTCGTTGGACGCCGCGTCTGTTGTGACCTCGGCAGCATCGGCTGCTCCGGTTGCCGAATCTTCGGCGTTGTCGTGCTCCTGGACGCCAGCGGCGGGGGTTCCGGCCCCACCGATGATCGAGGGATCCTCGCCGGCCTTGGTCTCCAGAGCGCCCAGCACGCGGGCGGTCTGGGACAGCGGGGCGGCGAAGAGGGCCACGGCATTGCTCATGGACGCCTTCATGCCGCCTGCCAGCTTGGCGAGCAGAACCTCGCGCGACTCGAGGTCGGCGAGCTTCTTGACCGTGTCGGCGTCGAGGACCTTTCCGTCCATGACACCGCCCTTGATGACCAGGAGCGGGTTGTCGTTCGCGAAATCCCTCAGGCCCTTCGCCACGGTGGCGACGTCACCGCTGATGAAGGCAACGGCCGTCGGTCCGGTGAGCTGTTCGTCGAGTCCCTCGACGCCAGCCTCCTTCGCGGCGATCCGGGTGAGGGTGTTCTTCGCAACGGCGTAGCTTGCGTCAGCACCGAGTGACCTGCGCAAATCCTTCAGGTTCGCCACGGTGAGACCGCGGTACTCGGTCAGCACGGCTGCGTCGCTCTGGGAGAACTTCTCCTTGAGCTCAGCGATCGTGTCTGCCTTGTCAGCCTTCGCCATCGGGTCTCCTTCCCACTTCTCGTTCGTGCCGGGACCTTGTGACGGCATGGAAAAACCCCGGTGCACAGGCAGCCGGGGTTTGCGCCGGGCAGCGCCCGGCGATTCGTTCGGTCACCTGCGCGGGCGCCCTGCCCCAGGTATGAGGATCGAGCATTGAGGCCGAACGATGAAGCTCGGCCGCCAGCGGTCTACGGCATCGAGAAGTTTAGACGTACGCCGCTGCTGGGCAAAATCGGATGACCGATCGCTGCGAGCAATGACGTAGCCGCAAGGCCCCGACCATCACCCGCACACACCTAAGCGCGATGGCCTCCAGCCATCACCCGCACACACCTAAGCGCGATGGCCTCCAGCCATCACCCGCACACACC
>NZ_JBDNTB010000061.1:0-1909 GCF_047719395.1 Propionibacterium sp. | reverse complement strand
TAAGCGCGATGGCCTCCAGCCATCACTAGCCGATACAAGCGTCCGGCGCGGTAGCTGGAACGCACCAGCGGGCCGCTCATCACACCCGCGAAACCGAGCTGCTCGGCAAGCTTCCCGAAGGCGACGAACTGGGCCGGGGTGACCCAGCGATCCACCGGCCGCAGCAGCTTGTGGGGCCGAAGGTACTGCGTGATCGTCACCAGCTCCGCTCCGGTGGCGCGGATGTCGCGCAGCACCTGCTCGGCCTCCTCGTCGGTCTCCCCCATTCCCAGGATCACATTCGACTTGGCGATCAGGCCCGCCTCGTGCGCCGCGCGCAGCACATCCAGCGAACCCTCGTAGCTGAATCCCGGGCGGATCCTGCGGAACAGCCGCGGCACGGTTTCCACATTGTGACCGAACACCTCCGGTCCCGCATCGAAGACGGTCCCGAGAAGATCGGCCTTCCCGGAGAAGTCCTGGGCCAGCATCTCCACCCCGACACCGGGATTGAGCGAGTGGATCTGGCGGATCGTCTCGGCGCACAACCAGGCGCCCTCGTCGGGCAGGTCATCGCGGCAGACAGAGGTCACGGTCGCATAGCGCAGACCCATCTGACGCACCGACTGAGCCACCCGCAGCGGCTCACCACGATCGAAACCGGCCGGTTTGGCCGACTCGATCTGGCAGAAGTCGCAGCGTCTGGTGCACCTGTCACCCCCGATGAGGAAGGTGGCCTCGCGGTCCTCCCAGCACTCGAAGATGTTGGGACAGCCCGCCTCCTGACAGACCGTGTGCAGCGAGTCGCCAGCCATCCGGGCACGCATGTCCTTGTACTCCGGCCCCACGACTGCCCGGGTCCTCAGCCATTCCGGCCGGTCGTGGTCGATGGGAGTACGGGCATTGCGAGATTCGATGCGCAGCAGCCGCCTGCCGGGTTGGGCCTCGGCGCTCACAGCCGCACCACCCTCGGAGTCGCCACCGGTGCCAAGATCTCAGCGGTCGGATGGTGGAAGGCACGGTGCGCGCGCCGGGGGATGTCAGGTGACATCTCATATGGCTTGAACTCGAGCAGCTCGGCCAGCAGCGGATACATCGCATCGGCCACCTGGTCAAGACTCGGCGCATGGCCCAGCTCCCGACGGATTGAGGTGACATCGGCATCCTGGATACCGCAAGGAACGATGTTGTTGAAGGAGTCGAATGCAGGGTCGACGTTCAGTGCGAAGCCGTGCATCGTCGTCTGGTGGCGGCAGCGCACGCCGATGGCGCAGATCTTGCGTTCCGGCCCGACGCCGTCGGAGGCGATCCACACGCCGGTGCGGCCTGGCACTCGTCCAGACCGGATCCCATAGCCATCCAGCAGCCTGATGACCGCTTCCTCGGCCCTGCGCACATAGTCCACCGGGCCGATGCCGCGCTGCAAGAAGACGATCGGGTAGCCCACCAGCTGGCCGGGCCCGTGCCAGGTGATCTTGCCGCCCCGGTCCACATCGATGACGGGACGCCCGTCGAAGGGACGCTCTTCCGGCGTGGTCTCGCGCCCGGCGGTGTACACGGATTCGTGCTGCACGAGCAGCAGCTGATTGCAGATCTCGTGATGGGAGACCCGCTCCAGCAGCTCGCGCTGGTGGTCCCAGCCCTCCTGATAGTCATAGAGACTGCCCGGCCGGGCATCGAGGCAGTGCTTCTCGACTGCCAGGCCCGCAGGATGGGCAACCTTGACCCGATCGCCACGGTCGTTGTGGTCCTCGGCGTCAATTCCTCGTGCGGTGGAGTCCTGCTGCAGTGCGGTCACGGCAGCCATGCTAGTCAAGACCCGGCGCCCCAAGAAGCGCCGCGGGCCCGCGCACGGGGGCAGGGCCCCCGCCCGTGCCGTAGACACAAACCAACCAGCCCAGACGCCCGGCAAAACCGCTCCCCGACCGGC
>NZ_JBDNTB010000060.1:570-16805 GCF_047719395.1 Propionibacterium sp. | reverse complement strand
AATCGGAAACCGACGACTCGCACAGCGACCGGACCGAATGAAGGGGGCGGCCCAGCCCGACTAGTCGTGATCTGACGGATGGATCATCTGTAAGTTGGAGATGCCGCCCTGATTGATGCAGTCCTCCGCGAGATCGTGCACGCGCCAGTAGAAGTCGAGGTCAGACTCTGCTGCGTTCACTGTGGCTTCAACTGGCGTGTACCTACTGAGCGGGACAGATGAACCATCAAAGTGAAATCCGAAATTGTCGACCGTTGAGATCATCAGCTGTTGTTCGCCAGTCCAATCGATTCCAACCCGGATGTCGTACTCCTCACCTCCAGTCGCCTCTGCGGTCCTGCGAACGAGTGCCATGAAATCGGCCACAGCGCACTCAATCGCTGCGGATTGAACGTGCCAGCCGTCGAAGTAACCGTCGCTACTCATGCGGTGTCCACCGACGGCAGATGCGAGGGTCACTGATCCGTCATGATGGATGCTCATCCAAGATTCCTTCCACGACGAGCCCTCGCTAGTAGCGGTATTGACGGCCTGCCATCTGCGCAGGCCTGGGCGTGGGTTGAAGCGGTCAACACTCTCCAGCGGATGAATGCCGCCGCGACCGGCATAGTGGAGTGCAAGGCTCTCGGTCTTCGTAAGAATTTCGCGAGCTTCGTCGCGTTTGAGGCGACCCCCGACGCGCGGGAGGCGCGGGTGGGCAACAGCGATCAGCCAAGCGCGCGTCCCTGCGTCTCGTCCACCTGCTGCTTCCACATATAGCTTGTCGAGGGCCTCGGTGGCGTGGCGACGCTCGTCGAAGCGGGCACGGTACATCGCTTCGATCTGGCGTTCTTTCATCCACACCGTGTCGGCGTCGTTCCGGACTGGCGCGCCGAAGTAGTCACCCTTGTAGATGAGGTGTGGCCCATCGACGCTCGCGGGCACCTCTACTACGACGGCATGCTTGTCGTCAGGCGAACACAGCCGGACCACGTTCAAGCCGAAGACAGGTGGGGTAATCGCTGTGATCGCAGCGCTACGAAGCGTGCGCTCGTATCCTTCGTCGAAGTTTCCAACGTCGACGCGCGCCGTCGCGGCCTTCTGGGACTCAGTTACTCCGAAGACGATGACTCCGCCCCCACTGTTCGCCATGGCGGCGACATCTTTCGGAAAATCCGTTTGAGGTAGCCCCTTCTGCGGAGGGAGTTCCGACTTCCAGTCCAGGTCGTCCGACTCGGTTGCACCCAGTGTGACTGCCGCGCTGAGCAGCTCGTCCGTGACTGGACTGGGTCCGACGCCGAGGACGCGATGGAGGGCAGTGAAGCTCATAGGCCAAGCGTAGATCTGACCACCGACACGGCGCTGGGCCCGAGGCCATATGAGGCTCCCAAAGCGCGCTCAGGCTCACTTCGCTGGGCAAAGATCTTGCCCTACAAGCGGACGAGTGGGCCGACAGGGCGCCGGAGTGCTCGACGCTCACGGGACTCCGCGGCGCGGACGCGGAGCAGCGCCACGAGGCTGACCGGTCCCATAGCGATGAATTTGAATGAGTCCCAAATCAAGATGACAGTGACGGCGAAGAGCCATCTGGGCGCTCCGCCGTGTATAAGTGCCATGAGGAGCGATGCGGCGTAGAGGTATGGGATCGCGAGGAGCATGGCTGGGATGCCCCACTTGAGGCCGCGGCGCGAGCGGAGCGCATCGAGCGCGATGTTGGTCGGCATGTACCGACGCATGATGGTTCTCACGCGGACGCTAACAGTCCAGATCAGTCGAAGCACGGCGACAGTCCTCTCCGAGTCTGGGCGACAAGGATAAAGAGGATCGGCCAGCCGAGAGGCTCGCCGTCCCACCGCATCCAGCGGCGGGGCAAGCTGATGAAGATCGCCGGTACCATTCTACCGCGAGCACCGAGTGTCGGGAAGACCTGGCATGGCAACGGCAGCGCGGGAGCCACCGCAGTTGTCGGACCGGGATGCCTCCTGGTTCCAGACACGGGGGCGGACCGAAGAGGTCGCGCAGTGGTACGAGCAACGCGCCCAGGTTGTGCCCACGCTATAAAGAGAGCTTCCAAGCCTCCCGCTCGAAGAGGATGACCCGCCCGATGATTGAGGCGCGGTCCTATACCCTTCCATTTTGACAGGGCCAGCGTCCTACCTGGGGCGCCCGTGCGAGTCGCGCATGGCGACGCCGCAGGCCGTCAGGTGGTTTCGCACGGTGCCGCCGTTGAACCCGAGACGCCCTCCGATTTGCTCCAGCGACTCACCGGACTCATAGCGGCGTGCCATCTCCGTGATCTCGTCGGGCGTCGGAGAGGCATTGCGGATTCGTACGCCTCGCAGACGGAGTAGGTCGGCGAGCCGGACTCGGCTGACGCCAAGTTCCGGTGCGAGGTCCCTGAGCTTGGCCCCCTCGGCGTACCGAACCTCAGCCGCTGCAAGTAGTCGCTCACTCGGCTGAATAACTTGGTGCGTCTCACGGAACGAGCGCGCCTCGCCCCCGATCGGACGTCGCCGGACCGATCGAACGACCATCAGTGCACGTCGGAGCCGCGGGGCAAGTTTCGAAAACAGTCCCCGTAGGTCCACAAGTGAAGCCGTACCAGAACTCTTGAATCTTCTTTGGCCGGTGCGGGAATGAATGCGGCGAGCGGCTTGGTGTGTCGTATCGCCGCTTTTTCGTCTTCGTGGGTCTCGATGCCACTCCGACATCAGCAGTCGACCACATAATGCGGGCGACAGGTGGACACTTTCCTCACCGTTCAACCGAGGGTGGGGAGGCAGCAATTGGATGAATGCGCCCAGAACCACGAGGTAGACGAAAATGTCCACCGCATCAATCGGACGCACCTTCATGTTTTGGGCGTGGCCAGCACCGCTCTGCACCACCTGCTCCAGAATCAACTACCGCTGGGCGACGGTGCGGCGGCCCTGCTTGATTCTCCTTGTCCCACTTCGCCCAGCGGGGGGCACGCTCAGTTCGTGGTGGGCAAGGATCATGTCCTCCACAGGAGCAACGTCCAGCTGCTCGATCCCTGGAGCAGGCGTGGCCAACGAGCACCGGCCTACCTCGTCGAGCTCTCCCCCACCCTCGAATCCTCGGGCACAGCCGCAGAAGCCTGATCTCGCTCTGCCCCATGTTCGAGGATCTTGGCGGTACTGGCCGCCGGGCCGAGGTCAAGGCGACGCAAGAGCTGGGCATTCAGCGCGACCACCAGCGTGGAGAAGGACATCAGGATCGCTCCGATGCTCATCGGCAGCACAAAGCCGATGGGCACCAGAACACCGGCAGCGAGTGGCACGGAGATGAGGTTGTACCCGGCCGCCCACCACAAATTCTGCTTCATCTTGCGGTAGCTGGCACGGGACAGCTCGAAGACCGACAGCACCGAGCGGGGATCCGACGAGACGAGAATGACCCCTGCCGACCCAATGGCGACGTCAGTGCCCGCACCGATCGCGATGCCGACGTCAGCCTGGGCAAGCGCAGGGGCATCGTTCACACCGTCCCCGACCATTGCCACCCCCACTCCATCGTGCTGAAGCGCAGACACCGTGGCACCCTTGTCCTCGGGCTTGACTCCTGCGAAGACACGGTTGATGCCGAGCTGGTTCGCGACCGTATCGGCAACAGCCTGAGCGTCACCGGTGACCATGACCACCTCAACACCCAGGGCCTGTAGAGCATCGACGGCCTCGGCGGACTCCGGGCGGATCTCGTCCGCCAGACGCAGGGCCCCGATGACCTGCCCATCGGCAAGCACATGCAGGATGATGGCGCCCTCGCCCCGCCACGAATCGGCAATGGCGAGCTCACCGAGTCCGTGGCTTTCGAGCAGATATGGGCCACCGACCTCAACGACGACACGCTCCACAACCGCCTTCACACCCACAGCCGGTGACGACGAGAAAGCACTCGCATTCGGCACCGTCAAGTCGCGATCTGTCGCCGCACCGACGATGGCCCTGGCGAGAGGATGCTCGCTGTCGGCCTCGGCTGCAGCGGCCAATGCGAGCACCTCGTCTTCGCCACGATTCGGCGCCGTCTCGATGCCGGTGACAGTGGGCTCACCCTTGGTGAGAGTGCCGGTCTTGTCGAACAGCACGACGCCGACGGTGCGCATGGATTCCAGGGCCAGACGATCCTTGATGAGCACGCCGCCCCGGGCGGCCCTTTCAGTGGCAATGGCCACGACAAGGGGGATCGCCAGGCCCAGCGCATGGGGGCAGGCGATCACGAGCACGGTGATGGTGCGCACCACGGCCAAGTCGGGCATGCCGACCAGCGTCCACACCACAGCGGTGATCGCTGCGGACGCCAAGGCGAACCAGAACAACCAGCCTGCCGCGATGTCGGCGATGCGCTGGGCCCGCGAGGACGACGCCTGGGCGTCGGCGACGAGTTTCTGAATGCCCGCCAGCGCGGTGTCATCGCCGACGGCGGTCACCTCAGCGCGCAATCCCGAATCGGTGGCCACTGTTCCGGCTACCACATGGTCCCCCACCGTGCGGCGGACAGTCCTGGACTCGCCGGTGACCATGGACTCATCCATCGACGCACTGCCCTCGACGATCCTGCCGTCGGCAGGCACAGCAGAACCCGGCCGGACGACCACGATGGCACCGATCTCCAGGTCGGCTGGGGCGACCTTCACCACCTCACCACCGACAAGCTTCTCGGCCTCATCGGGCAGCAGCGCAGTCAGAGAATCCAGGGCTGAGGTGGTCTGGGCCAGTGAGCGCATTTCGGTCCAATGGCCCAGCAACATGATGACTACGAGCAGCGCCAGTTCCCACCAGAAGTTCAGTTCGTGATCCAGCAAGTGCAGGGAGGCGCCCCACGACGCGACGAACGCGACCGTGATGGCGAGCCCGATCAACAGCATCATGCCCGGATTGCGGTTGCGGATCTCAGTGACCGCGCCTGTGAGGAAGGGTCGTCCGCCCCACAGGTAGAGGGCAGTGCCGAGAATCGGCGAAACCCACCACACCCAGGCGGCATCTGGGAGATGGTAGCCGAGCAGGTGGGCGAACATGTCGTTGAACCCGATCACCGGGATCGCGATGACGAGCATGGTCCAGAACAAGCGACGGAATTGCCCCACATGATGGCCTGAATGCCCGTGGTCATGGTTGCCGGCCTGCCCAGCGGGATGTGCGTGCATGTGGACTTCGTGGTGGGCCATCGGAGGGCCATTTCCCGACAGCCTGTCGTGGCTCGTGGCCGGGTGAGTCATGTGATCCATGGGCATCTCATCCAGCTCCTTCGCGGGTGGGGATTCCGTGAAGGATATACCCCCAGGGGGTATATCCCAAGGGCGGGCTTCTCGATACCCGGATGACGTCTGCGCCAGACTGGAGTTGGGGACCTTCTGGAAGGAACTGGGGCGAGGCATGCGGATCTGGTCTTTACATCCCCGGTTCCTGGACAGGACCGGGCTGGTGGCCTGCTGGCGGGAGTCGCTTCTTGCCCAGGCCGTGTTGGCCGGACGCACGCGTGGCTACACCCGGCATCCTCAGCTGCTTCGCTTCCGCGCGCAGAGTGATCCCATCGCCGCCATTGGCGCATATCTCATGGGGCTGGCCGATGAGGCCGACGCGCGGGAATATCGCTTCGATCGGTCACGAATCGATCTCGAGACCCGGGCACATGAACGAATCACCGTGACCGAGGGACAAATGGCCTACGAGTGGCAACACCTTCAGGCGAAGCTCGCCCAGCGAAGTCCGGAACTCGCCGTCCGCTGGCGGGATGCTGTGCCAGAGCCGCACCCGCTGTTCCGGCCCATACCGGGCCCGATCGAGAGTTGGGAACGGACAAGCTCCTGACGCCCATGGATTGACTGCAGCGTGTTCCCCGCCCGCGGTCCAATTCCCGAAGGCCACCAGTGGATTGCCACGTTGAAGCGCAAGCGCGTGTCCCGAAGCAACCTCAGATGGGGTTATTCGGCCCACTCCCGCAGCAGCCGGTCGATCAGGAGGCAGGCGACGATCTCGACATGGACCGGCGACTGGTCGTCGAGAGCACCGGACTTGATCCTTGCCGCGAGCTCGTCATCGCGACCGGCACCATATGCCGCAGTGAGGTCCACATTGGCCACCCGGACATCGCTCTTGCGCAGGTATTCGAGCTCGGCCTTCTTCATGGCGACGAAGTCTTCGAAACCGGGAGTCGTGGCGACGGCATTGATGTTGCCTATGGCCTGGGCACCATGCCTCTCGGCATAGATACGCAGGCTGTTCAGTACAGCCACAGAACCGTACGTGAGATTGACGACATAGTCGGCCGACTCCGGAAGGGCTTGTTCGAAGGCTGCGGCGTCCTCGGGATTGACCTGCACGTGGTGGACACGAGGATCCTCGACCACATGGCGATCGGTACGACTTGTCACGTAGAACTCCGCTTTCGGATCGCGTTCCAGCCACTGTTGGGTGATCTCCCGGCCGATGTACCCGTTGCCTCCGACCAGCACAACTGTCGTCATATCCGTCCCTCCACGTTGTTCGTCGTGATTGCAGCTAAAGAGAACCTAGTCGGTGTGTGTTCCAGCAGGGAGTCGTCCACATGTGGCACCCCATGGCCGTTCGGAGTGCGCGCCAGCCCGGATTCATTGGAGCCTTGTGGCCGTCCTCGGCGATCACCGCGGCGGCCGAGGACGTGGTTGGGTCTGGGTAGCCATCACGGTTGGCGCAAGACAGTTGAGGATCTCGCCCCGGTCGGCTGGCGATTTCGAGATCAACCGGTCGCGCCAGACCTGCAATGCCTCAGGCGTAAGTCTGGTCCTGCCGGTGACCTCGCGCAGGATGACGAGTGGGTCAGTCGTGCGGAACGACAGCACATCACCCAGCCCACAACGTGAAGGCTCTGGAGATTGGCGTCAACGGCTCCACCCAGGTCTTCCTTGCGGTGAAAGCTCACGAAATATCTGAGGTGGAAGGTGATGACGATGTGCACAGATGACGATCTGCTCGACGAGATCGAAAGCGCGAACGGTGGGAAGTGCCAAACCCATGGAAGGACCACACCCATTGAGTCCTGCACCGACATCGGACTGGCAGCCCTGGCCCGTGCCACGCATGACCGCGACGAGGCCATGGTCGCATGAACCCAGGCAGCCGTGTTTGCCAGTTCTGAGGACTCCTCGTGGCCTCTCATCGACGGGGGATCCTGAGATGCGAAACAGGTCGTCGCAACGTCCCGCCACTCAGCACAACAGGATCTGCTGCCGGAATATGACGTTGCACACGGGGTTTCTCGGAACAGCAGCCGGACCCTCCGGCAGGACTCTTCACGTCAAGGTCTGCCACTTGAATATCGCAAGAAATGCTGATGTGCAGCCTTCGTCTGTGTACGAATCAGCCACAAGCGAAGAACCTGATCTTGGCCGGAGAAGTTCTAGACTCAGGGCATCCCACGGCTGCCCCAGGGGGTCTCCATGAGCGCACGGCAGGCGGTTGGCGCAGTCTGGCGTCAACGTACCTTGGTGCTCATCATCACGCTCCTGGTTCTTGGCTCGGCCATTTTCGTCTATGCGGCTCGCCCGGCTGTGTTCAGTTCGACGGCCCAGCTCGGGTTCAGTCCAGCCGCCTCGTCGGTCATTGATGGTGGCGAAGGTTATGCGTCGGTTTCACTCAGCCTCAGTGCTGATGCGGTGACCTCCCCCGAGATCCTCAGGGTGGCCGCACAGAATACCGGCTTCACAGAATCACAATTGAGTTCCGCGTTGAACGTCGAAATCTTGGAAGGACCCGCCAACAGCGGAATGAATGTCACGGCCACTGCCACCGTTCCTGAACGCGCGCAACGAATTGCCAACGCAGCCGCCAATGCGTACCTCGCACACCTCAACGACCAAGTGGCATCGGCCCTGCGCACCTTCGGAGAACAGCAGGACTCCCTTCGCCAGACTCAACTGCAGGCCCTCACGGTCATGCAGACGAACCGCTCCGACGTCCGGAGCAATTACGAGTTCACCCGTACCAGCAATGAGCTGACGCAACTGCAACTCGAGGTCGATACCATTCACGCGGCCGGCCCACCTGCACAACTTCTCAATCCCGCGCAGCCTGGTGAGCAGGAAGGTCAACAGCTGCTCCTCGTTCTCCTCATCGCCCTGGCCAGCGGCATCATCGCCGGCTCGGGTCTTGCGCTCGCGCGTGATCAGTTCGATGACGGGCTCCGCCAGGGCGATGACATCGCGACACTGGCAGGAGCCAGTGTCATCGGCGAGCTGCCCAGGATCGACCATGCACGTGGTCCGTTCCCCGCGATCCTGTTGGAATCGATCCTGCCGAATCTCACAGCTGCCGTCTCTTCACTCCGGACAACCCTGCAAACCTCAATTGCCCCGCACTCGGTGCTTGCCGTCACCGGAACGGCTGTGGGAGACGGGAAAACCTTCGTTGCCTCTCATCTCGCCATCACCTGGGCCCGCAGCTCCCACACCGTCATCTTGGTCGACGCAAATCTCCGCAGGCCCTGGATCTGGAAGGTCTTCGGTCTGTCTCCACGCAACAATTCCCTTGTCAGCGCAATGTCGGCCGATCCGCAGGCGCTGCCGGAACTTCTCATGTCAACATCCGTCGAGAACCTGAAGATCCTTCCCTGCACAACCGGTGAAGACGACCCAGCAGATCTGCTTGCCCATGATGACTTCAAGAGGACCCTCGCGAACCTGGCAGGGCTTGCCGACGTCGTGATCGTCGACACCCCTCCTGTCAGCGACCTCACCGATGCGGCACTTGTCGCTGGCGCAGCGGACGCGACTGTGGTCGTTGCCTCGCCGGGATGGACCAATCGTCGTGAGCTGGGCACCCGGGTGCAGCTGCTTCTTGCGCAAGGGACCTGCGTCCTCGGGATCGTCTCCAACCGACGCACCACGCACATCGTGCCCATGGTCGACAGCTCCGAAATGGGTTTCTACGATCTGCGAGTGCCGGAGACCCGGCAGGCGCAGAGCGATATGGCACGCAGCTTCGGCGTCGAGGCCTTCGCCTACTGGCACTACTGGTTCGGCCACGGCAAACGCATCCTCGACCGGCCGTTCCGGGAGGTGCTGCATTCCGGATCCCCTGAGATCTCCTTCTGCCTGGCATGGGCGAACCAGACGTGGAGCGGAATCTGGCACGGGGCACGGGATCGCATTCTGTGCGAGCAGCAGTACCCCGGCCCAGACGACGAGGCAGCGCACTTCGCGACGATTCTGCCGGCTTTCCGTGACGAGCGCTACCTTCGCGTGGACGACCGTCCAGTGTTCTACGTCTTCCGGCCGGAGGACTTGCCCAGTGCGCACGAGTTCGTGGACCGCTGGCAGGAGATGGCCCGTCGGGCGGGACTGAGCGGCTTGTACCTCGTGGCCGAGATGAGCGACATGAACGGCAATGTCCGCTATGCCACCGGTGATCAGGATGGCTTCGACGCCAGCGTGTACATGCGCATTCCGGCTGTGCGCACCCGGGCGAGCGTCCTGAGAATGCGCGCCATCAGGAAGACTCTCGGTGGCCCGGAAATCTTCGGCTACAACGACCACGTCATGGACGATGCCCTCGCGGGGCCGCACATCCAACCGTGCGTCTACCCGAACTGGGACAACACCCCTCGATCACAGCGGGGAGGTCTCGTGGTCACCGGTGCGACGCCTGAGAAATTCCGTCGCAATGTCAGCGCCGCGGTGGCGTCTGTGGCTGCCCGGCCTCTCCAGGAGCGGTTCCTGTGGATCAAATCCTGGAACGAATGGGCCGAGGACAATCATCTGGAACCCGATCTCAGATTCGGGCGTGGCTGGCTCGAAGCCTTGCGCGATGGCCTGGAAGGAAGTGCCCAGTCATGAAGGAAGGTCCGCTGGGGATCGCGATGATCTCGTACTACCTGCCCAGCGGCAGCAAGATCGGCTGGATTACCGGGTGCATGAGTTGGCGAACGAATACGTCAGGCGTGGGCACACGGTGGATGTTTTCAGCGAAAGCCCACCAGTGCAGGGTGCGCTGAACGGGCACCGGCATATCCGGCTCACCGGCCCGATGCGGACATTCCGATTCGCCACTTCACTGCGCACGGTCGACTTCAGCAGCTACGACGTGCTGCACGCGCACGGTGATGACTATTGGCTGTGGCGCCGGCGTGCGCCGCGGCACATCAGGAAGCTGCACGGGTCCTGCTTCGAGGAGGCTTTCGCATCCCAGGTGTGAAGGAGAAGTCAAGGATGGTGCTGCTGGGTTTGTCGGAGGTGCTGGTTTCTTTGGTGGCCGACGAGACCGTTGCGGTCCCCCTGCGACCTTGCGGTGGACGCCATGGGTGTCCCCAATGGTGTGGACACCGGACGTTTGCACCCGCGCGAGGGTGCAAAGAACGAGCATTCGACTGTGCTGTTCGTCGGCACCTGGAATGGCCGCAAGCGCGGCGCAGATCTGGCCAGGATCTTCTCGGCATCGGTGAAGCCCGCGCTGCCCGACGAGGAACTTGCCGAGGCCTATGCCACGGCATGGGTCTTCTGCCTGCCTCGAGCTACGAGGGATTCGGCATTCCCTACGCGGAGGCGATGGTGTCGGGGATTCCCGTGGTGTCGACCCCCAATATCGGGGCACGATATGTCACCGATGAGGGCCGTTGTGGGGTGCTGGCAGAGCTTGGCGAGCTGGGCCAGGCCCTGATCGATGTGCTCAGCGAGCCTGACAAGCTGAGCGCCATGTCGCAGGCAGGCCTCACTCGCGCCGATGACTTCTCACTCAGCCGGGTCGCCGAATGCTACGAGAAGCTCCATCGGGATAGTTCTCGCCGGCGTGTGTAGACGGACACATGGCTGCCGAGATTCACCGACATCCCGATTTCAGCCTGGATCATCCATCAAGGAACGCCGAATCACCGGTGGTGCAGTAGGGCCCGATCTCTTTGCACCCCGGCGCATGGAACTCTGCCCGCCAGTGGATGCTCGATGTTTCGTCGAGTTTCATGCCGGCTCGGCGATACACGGCTTTGCGGACATGATGCGATGGGAAGAAGCCGATTTCTGACAACAGACGGAACTGCAAGTCTCCCCAGACATCGCGGCTCCAGCGAACACTATTGACGGCAGGCAGTGGAGCAAAGCCCTTCAAGGTTTCTCTGATCTGCCCCATTGGAGTCCTGCCGTCGTGGATTCCTTTCGACAAGGTACCCTTCGCTTCTCAGCGTCCACGGAATTCATCATTATGGCCTGAGAACCTCGGCATTTTCTTAGTCGAAAAACCCGCAGAGCGCTTGAGCCAGGACCTGCCCGTCATTCACCTTCGATCGAAGTCGAATTCCGTCATCTTCGCGGGCATCGTACGGGCGTCGCAGTGACGCACCCAGGAAGGCTTGGTTCGGATGAGTTTCAGCTCGTCGGCGACCGGATGGCCGGACTTCGCCTCGAACAGTGCCACGAATTCCTTCCGCTCAGCCCCAGTCAGGATGTCCGCAACACCTTCCACCTGGAGGCAGGTGCGGTCCGACCAGCCGATGAGCAGGGCAATCCGCGGGTCAGCCTCAAGATTGGCCACCTTCCTGGTGTGCGGATCGCTGTGGAAGCAGATGTCACCATTGTCCTTCACGACCAGGCTCACCAATGCGGCCTCAGGACCGCGTACGGCGTCGATGGTGGAAATGACTGCCTGCCCGGCGTTTCGGACATATGCCACGAAATCATCTTGACTGAAATCTTCGCTCATGACCTCAGCCTAAACCTCGGCGTGATCAAAGTTCCTTGTGGGCGCCGCCTCATGTCCGACGGCGAGGATGACACCACGATCACGCCATCCCCCCGATGCCGCGGAATTAATACCGAGTACTGATCCCGGCTCTCGACAAATTTCTTGACCGAATTGGCAGACAGCTGAAAACACCTCGGCGTGAATGACAGTGATCTATGGTTCTTTGCCATCCGAGGGCCCGCGGTCGTGGGCCCATCCGATCCGATGCCTCGCCAAGGGTACTCCCAGGACGGAAGGTACTCAGATGGCCAAAGGTGCTCCCATGATCACACCGCCACGTTCCCTGCTGGCAGTGTTGATGGCTGCCGCGCTTGTCGCAGGGATTTTGTTCGTCCTCATGGTGCCCGCCGGGCTGCCATATGACGAACCCTCGCACTGGTCGGTCGTGCAATACATCGCTCATCACGGGCGGCCACCGGTGCTCGTCGCCGCCATTCTCACCAAGGTGTCCACGCTACCGGTGCTGATCGGCGTATGCCTGTGGCTGTTGTTTCGCCGGCAGTGGGGAAAGTCCGTATGCACAGCCATCGCCGCGATTGTTGTCTCGGGCTGGTGGTTCGTGCGCAATCTGCACCACTATGGAGATCTCACCGGACAATCTGCGGTGGCGCGGACCGGCGTCGCTTTTCCGCACGTCGAACTCGGAGCCGGTTTCCTCGTCAAGTCTGTACTGACTTATTTGATTCTTCCCACCGAATACGTCAGAAATATCATTGCGGCGCCAGCCGCAATAGATCTGTGCACGCTCATCTTTGCGGCCGGCATTGCCATGGGCTCGGCCCTGCTGGTATTGCGTGGCCGCCATGAGCTCGATACTCCGATTTTCATCCTGCTCGTCCTCGTGGGTGTGATATCGGTGGTCGCCTGGCTCGCCCAGGTGCTGATTGTGCAGCCCGTCGCATTCCGCACCGCCTACGGGGTTCTCCCGCTGGTGGCGCTGTGCCTTGGTTTTCTTACGACATTCAGGTCACCGATCATGCGCCGGACCGCCACAGCGACTGTCCTGCTCTGCGAGATCGTCATCATCGTCTGGTTCTTGGCCGGGATCGGCGGTCAGCCCGCCATGCTGAATCCCTGAACGGGGAACCCGGATGGCAAATCGGCCGCTCCCCGTACCCGCACATCGCCCGTAGCCGCACCATGCCTGTGGCAGAACCACGGGACACCTCGGCGCCGTGGCAGACAGTGTGCCGAAGCTCAGCGGCTGGGGCCGTCCAGCGTCACCCGGACGAGGCGGTCGATCAACTCCGAGAGCGACACACCAGCTGCGGCCATCATCCGCGGGTAACGGCTGTAGGAGGTCAATCCCGGCAGGGTGTTGACCTCATTGAGCACGACTTTGCCCTCAGGGGTCACGAACATGTCCACACGTGCGATGCCGTAGCAGCCCAGGGCGCTGAAGATGGTCTTGGCGGTTTCCTTGACCAGCTGGGTCGCTTCGGCGGAGATGTCGGCAGGCACGACGAAGTGAGAGTTCTCCGAACCCTTCTCGGGAGTGCTCTCCTGGTGAATCCTGAAGAAGCCCGATGTGACGACCACGTGGTCCGCCTCACCGACGAACAGGTCTTTGCCGGTGCCCAGCACCGAGCAGCCGATCTCGGAGCCGACGATGGCCTCCTCGATGAGCACCTTGGAATCGTAGCGACGGGCTTCTTCCAGCGCAGCTGGGAACTCGTCGGCCTGGGCGACCTTGGAGATCCCGAAGGATGAACCCGAACGAGCCGGCTTCACGAACACCGGATAGCTGAACTGGCTGGTGTCCACATCATCGCCGGGGTGAACGACCCAGAACTCGGGAGTGGCGACCCCTGACTCCCGCACCACGGTGTAGGCGAGCGACTTGTCGTTGCACAGCGCCGAAGCCGCGATGCCGCAGCCGATGTAGGGAATTCCGGACAGCTCGAACAGACCCTGCATTGCGCCGTCTTCGCCCTGTTCGCCGTGCAGAACCGGGAAGATCAGGTCGAGCGGAATGACCTCGTGGCGGTCCTCGTGCAGCACGAGAAGCCCGTGCGTGCCGGTGTCAGGGGACAGGATGGCGGTCGGGGAATCGTCGGTCTCCCAGGCCGAACCAGGCCCTTCGCACAGCTTCCACTCGCCGGATTTGGTGACGCCGATCCAGACGGGATCGTACTTCTCGGTGTCGAGACTCTCCTCGATCTGCACTGCAGATTTGATCGAGATGGGATGCTCCTCGGCAACACCACCGAAAATGACTCCTACCTTCAATTTGCCCATCAGTGTTCTCTTCCCGAATCCAGATAGCCGGTGTCTGTCCTCGGGGATAATCGCACACTTGGCAGTGAATCAGTAACTCTCGTCGGTGTATCCGGGGAACCAGTCCTGCCTGACCTCGACATTGTGGGAGGTGAGGTCTTCGCCGACGGCGTCCACCATGGTTTCAGGGCCCGAGAGGTAGACAACCTCTTCGGACGACTCCGGTGCCCTGGCGATGATGTTCTCCGCGCTGACCTGTTCCCCGACGATGTACTCAATGGTCAGTTCCGGGTGCTCCGCAGCGATCTTGTCGAACTCCGCCTCGAAGGCAAAGTCATTGTCACGCCCGAAATACAGCAGATGTGCCGGGATGGGCCTGGAATTGGCCACCCTGTCGGCGAAGAAGGCACGATAGGGCGTGACGCCGATCCCGGCGGCCACCAGCACCACCGGCTTGTCCTCGTCCCAGATGAAGTCCCCGTCGACCTCCTCCACCGTGATCGAGTCACCTGGCTTCAAGGCGTTGAGCGCCTGCTTGAAGCCGGAGTCCGAGACGCGAGTGGTGATCTTGATGACATTTTCGCTGGGCGCGGAAGCGATGGTGAAGAAGCGTGTCCTGGCATCGTCGTCGCCATCAACCTGATCCAACACGTATTTCTGATATTGCCCAGGCACCCACGAGCGATCATCTGATTCAAGACTGAAGGTGCGGATGTTTCCGATCTCATCCTCGGCACCCAAGAACTTCAAGACTGCCATTGGAATTCCCCTCTCCCGTGTAGGTGCACCACGCACCACCCCTGATCAGGGCTGGTCCCGCGACCACCGAAACTCGCGATCGAGCTCGGCCGTTGACCCAGGGTCATCGGGCGGCCCAGGCCCATCGTAGGAGCAGACGGTGCGGAGACCAGGACCCTGAACGCACAGACGCCGGGGGGGCGCCCCCTGCCGACCCGCGGGGGGCCCCCCGGGCCGGGGGGGTGGCGGGCCGCAGCCCCCCGCGCCCGCAGGCCACCCCGGCTGGGAGGAGGCCGCACAGGGCCAGCAGCCCGCCGACCCGCTCCGGGCCGGCCTGCGCGGCCACGATGACGCCGCAGGCCGCGGCGGTCCCCGTGACGGCCACATCCCACCAGAGATGGCGGCTGGAGAGGAAAACAGACGCAGAAGCGGACACGGGGCTAATTCTGGCGTCTCCAGCGGAATACGAGCCGCACGACGACGAATCCGGCCGCCAGCCAGATCGTCAGGGCGATCGCCGTCCCGCCGAGATTCCAAGCACTGCCGGGCTCCAACTGCGCGTAGGAATCGGGCAGAAACACCGCACGCATCCCCTGCGCCAGCCACTTCAGCGGAAACACTGCGGCCACATGCTGCAGCCAGGCGGGCAGCTGCGAGAACGGCAGGTACACCCCTGAGATGAACTGCAGCACCAGCACGATCGGCATCACCACCGCGCTCGCGCTCTTCGCGCTGCGCGGCAGCTGCGCCAGGGCGATGCCCAGCAGGACGCAGGTGACCAGCCCCAGCGCCCAGCCCCCGGCGAAGGTGCGCCCCGCCGACGCGGATGCGGGCAGGTCCACACCGAAGGCGAACCGCGCCACGGCCAGCAGCAGGGCCGTCTGCAGCGCCCCGGTGATCGCCGACTGCGCGATCTTGCCCACGAAGTACGCCGACGGCGACAGCGGGGTGCCGGCCAGCCGCTTCAGCGTGCCGTCGCCGCGCTCGCCGGCGATGTCGACGGCCAGGTGCTGCACCCCGGTGGTGAGCAGGCCCGCCGCGATCATCCCGGGCAGGTAGAACGCGGCCGCGGTCATATTCGGACCGAAGTCCTGCGAGCTGAACGCGGTGGCGAAGATCACCAGCATCATCACTGGAAACAGGAAGGTGAAGAACACCTGATCCCCGCGGCGGAAATAGGTGCGGGTCTCGAACACGGCCCGGCTCAGGCCGGTGCGCAGTGCGGTCATCGCGACACCCCCGTCCGCGCGGCGGCGGGCGCCGACGTGCGTGCCGGGGTGCCGGATGGCGGGTCGGCGGGTCCGGCGGGCACGGGTGCTGTCGCGACCCCCACGATGCTGAGGTAGACGTCCTCCAGACTGGGGGTGCGCACCTCCAGGTCGTGCAGCTCCCCGCCGCGGCGGTACAGGTCGGCGACCAGCGCGGTCGGGGTCTCGGTGCGCTCCAGGTTCGGGCCGTCGGCGTCCGTCCAGGCCACCAGCGGGCTGCGCGCCTGCGGACCGCCCAGTTCGTGAATCGGCCCCTCGGCGAGCGTGCGCGCCGTGCCGATCACCACCCCGCGGTCGCTCAGGGGTG
>NZ_JBDNTB010000060.1:0-560 GCF_047719395.1 Propionibacterium sp. | reverse complement strand
TCACCGCGCAGCCCGGAGATGAGTGTCACTACCTCGCGCCGGGCCACCGGGTCGAAGCCCGTGGGAGGCCCGGCCAGAAACAGCCGCCGCGGGCGGCCGATGATGCCGAGCGCCACATCCACGCGCCGCTGCTGGCCTCCCGACAGCGCCGAGACGCGCTTGCGGGCGTGCTCGGCCAGACCGACGGCCGCGATCGTCTCATCCACGTCCCGATGACGCGGGTAGTAGCCGGCGAACTGGGCGACCAGCTCGCGCACCGTGGCGGCGGGAGGCATCCCGCCCGACTGCAGCACGATGCCGATCCGGGCCCTCCAAGCCAGACCTGCGGTCTGCGGGTCCTCCCCCAGCACCGTCACCTCGCCGCCGTCGCGGGTGCGGTACCCCTCCAGGATCTCGATGGTCGTCGACTTGCCCGCCCCGTTGGGACCGAGCAGGGAGACGATCTCCCCCTCCGCGATCTCGAAGCCCAGGTCGTCGACGACCCGGTTGGGCCCGGAGGCCGTCTGCAGGTGGCTGACGCGCCCCGCCGGTTGTGTGTTCATGCCTCCCATGCTAGCCCG
>NZ_JBDNTB010000059.1:0-16884 GCF_047719395.1 Propionibacterium sp. | reverse complement strand
CCCCGCCACCCGCCGCCTCCCCCACGGCCGGCCCGCGAGCCTACCACCCACACCACCCCGCCCTCACCGCACACGGAGCCATCACCTCCGCCCCCCCCCCGCGGGGGGGGCGCCCCCCCCCCCCGTTTCCAGGCAGATGGCGCGCCGCACCTGGGCTGGCGCCGAGCGTGCTGCCCAGGACATGTGTGTGCCGGAATGTCCGAGCTATCCTGGCCGCGGCCCGGGGACGCTCCCGGTGACTGCTCCGGTGATTTTGTCCACTACTGGGTGTGATCCCCGGGGCCATTCCGAAGGCCGCTGCCAGCAGTTGCGCCGAAATTTCCGAAACCACAGATGATGAGAGTCAATCCATGGCTGAATCGCACAGCGAGGTCCTCGATACCGACGACGAGGACCTCGACCCGGATCTGACCCGGCCAGCACCGCAGTCATGGCGGGCACGCAATGCCATCGAGATGATCGTGAGTGGCGTGGTCGGCCTGTTCACCTCATTCGTACTGTCCATCGAGGCCTGGCGGCTGGCGTCGAATCCCGGGCTGCAGCTTGCCTGCGACGTGAACTCGGTGATCTCCTGCACGACTGTCGCCAATACCTGGCAGGCCAGGGTGCTGGGTTTCCCGAATGCCTTCCTGGGAATCCTTTTCGAGTCGGTGGTGCTCGCCATTTCGGTGGCGATCCTGTCAGGTGTGCACTTTCCGCGCTGGTACATGCTCGGAGTACAGGCGCTGTACACGATCGGCCTCGCCTTTGCCCTGTGGTTGTTCTTCGAGTCCTATTTCGTGATCCACGCGCTGTGCCCGTGGTGCCTGCTCATCACCTTGACCACCACGCTGGTCTGGGCCGGTCTCACCAGGATGAATGTGCGCGACTCGGTCATTCCGGCACCGCCGGGCGCACGCTGGTTCGTGGCATCAGGAAATGACTGGATCATCACCATTGCATTCCTGTTCATCCTGGCGATGCTCATCTTCGTGCGTTACGGCATCACCTTGCTGCGCTGAAGACGCGGGGGTCGTGGCTGCTCCACCCGGGGGTGTGCACGCGCCCGTGGCTGGGCTGCCTCACACGGTGCTTTCGGGCATGTCCCCGCCCCGGGCTGGTCCGGTTCAGACCACCCTGTGCAGCACGACGATCGGGTCGTCGTGCCACACGACCTGGTAGCTCACGCCACGCACGGTGGGATCCTTCAAAAAGTCATCGACCCAATGGTTCCTCTGGTTGTCGTAGCTGATGGTGTCCCGGTTGAGGACGATCCAGTCGGGATCCACTGCTTTTCCCATGTCGTCCACATAGCCGGGCGGACGCCACTGGGAAACCTCGGCGCGGCGGGTCAGATGGCTGGTCAGGTAGACATCGGACGCCACCCTCGCGCCGGCCGGGATGACCTGCTGGGCGGACTGGAAGGCGGGGCAGGCCCGGCCGCAGGGGCCCAGGCGCCAGTCATGCACGATCGGCCCGGTGGGGATGCTGACCAGTGCCACAAGAACCATGAATGGGATCGCGAATCGACGCCATCCGCGCACCACGACGGCTCTGATGCGCTGCCGAGCCGGGCCGTCCGGCGCTGATCCCTTCAGCACCGTGCCGGTCGCTTCGGCGCATGCGCGCAACCTGGGCCAGGCCTCGACGAATCCGTAGCAGACCACCAGCATGGGAAGGATATTGTAGTGGAAGTTCAGCGTCCAGTGCTGTGGATTCTTTGACAGGGCCCGCACCGCAAAGGGCCCCACGAAGGCCCACACCAAGGGCGACCAGAACAGCACGAAGGCACCTGCGGCGGCCACCACGACGGCTGTCCACAGCGTCTGGGCGGGGCCCCAGGCCGCATGGGTTGATGCATCGACGCCATTGACCGTGATGGCCGAGGCCGAGTCGAGATAGGCATAGGCGTGCGTGGGGCTGAAGTGGGGGATCACCCAGAAGACTGCCGCTGCGGTCCACGCCACGGCGAAGACGCCGAGCGCGAGCCCGCGCCACCACAGTCGCCGCACCAGCATGGCGATCGCGATGCCGCCCACCAGGAAGCAGGTGTCTTCCTTGACCAGCATCAGGGAGGCCGACCACCACCAGCAGGCGGTCCAGCGCCGCTGGACGAAGAAGCCCAGCGCCAGGGCCAGAAGCGGAAGTCCGAGGGCCACCTCGTGGAAGTCGAAGACGATGGCGCCCTGCACACCCAGGGCGCAGAACCAGGCCAGAGCCACGACCAGCCCTGTTCCCGCCCCGAGCCGGCGGATCGCCAGCCTGCCGACCATCCAGCCGGCCAGTGCCGTGCAGACCGCCTGGGCGATGAGCAGCATCCTCGGGTCGTCCCAGATCCAGTACAACGGCACCATGGTCAGGATGATCGGGTGGAAGTGATCCCCGAAGATCGACATGCCCGGTGATTTCAGCGGCACCAGACCGGGCTGGCCGGCCGCGAAGCTGCGGATCGCCTGGTCGAAGATCGTGAGGTCCATGCCGCTGCCCAGGCGGGCGAACTTCACGAGGGAGATGCCCAGATAGCCGGCGAGCGCCAGCACGCCCATCAGCACCAGGATGAGTTGATTGCGATCGTCCACCAGGAGCCGGCAACGCTCCACCATGGCTGCGATGCCGGCACGTGCCCTGCCTCCGGAAGGACTGGGCTGATCGGCTGTCGGGCTCACCAGGACAGCCTATTGCGTGCTCAGTGCGCCTCGGCGGCAGACGATCCTGCGGCCCTGCGGGTCAGCGGCAGGCCGAGGCCGAGTGTGATCGCCATGCAGATGCCCATCACCAGTGACATCGAATGCAGCGGGGGATGACCAATCCCCACCAGTGGCGAGACCACGCCCGCAACCAGGAACTGCGCCGCACCCATGATGCCCGAGCCTGTGCCCGACGCCTCGCCGTGCAGAGCATCCACGGCCAGCGCAGTGGCATTGCCCAGCAGTAGGCCGATTCCCGCCAGGGTAAGTGCCAGCAGCACCAGGACGATGGGCAGCGTCGCCCCCACGAAGCCGCAGATGACCAGCCCTGCAACCGTCACAGTCAGGATCCCAAGTCCCACCATCAGCAGGCTGCGGATCGCGAAGCGTCCCACCAGCCGCGCCGTGACCATCGAGACGATGGCCATGATGAGCGCATTGGTACCGAAGGTGATCGAATAGGCCAGCGTGCTCAGGCCGTACTCGCGCTGCAACACGAAGGGCGATGCAGAGATGTAGGAGAACATCACGCCGAAGCCCACGGCGAAGATGATCGAGTATCCGACGAACCAACGGTTCGCCACCACCCGGCGGGCATCGCGCAGCATCTGTGCCGGGCCTCCGGAGTGCCGCTTCTCGGGCGGCAGCGACTCGGGGACCACGAACAGCACCGCCAGCACCATGAGCAGGCAGAAGCAGGCGAGCACGATGAAGATGCCGCGCCAGCCGATCCAGGAACTGAGCACGCCGCCGAGCACCGGGGCGATCACCGGGGCGAGGCCCTGGATGGCCATCATGAGGGCGAATGCCTTCGCTGCGTCGCTGGTCTGTTCCAGATCGGCGACGACCGCGCGCGCCAGCGCGACACCTACTCCGCCCGAGGCACCCATGACCAGACGCAGCACGATGAGCCAGGTGACCGAGGGCGTCAGTGCGCAGGCGACCGCCATTACCCCGAAGAGGAGGCTGCCGATGATGAGAGGCACCCTGCGTCCTACTGAATCGGAGATCGGCCCGATGAACAGTTGACCCACGCCCATGCCGATCATGAACGCCGACAATGTCAGCTGAACGGCCGCGGCCGTGGTGTTCAGGTCCTGGGCCATCTTCACGAAGCTGGGCAGGTACATGTCGGTGCCCAGCGGTGCGGCGGCCGACAGCAGTGCCAGCGAGATGAGCAACGCTGGAGTCATCGAGGACTTGCCCGGGCCCGGCACAGGGACGTCATCTCCCGGCGTGGGTCCAGATCCTGGCGACAAGCTCTCTTCGGCTCCTTCGGACACAGCAGTACTCCAACCAAGATCAGGAAAGGCAAGAAATCGCCAGGCAGGCGTCGCGCCTCAGACGCAATTGACCCGACAGCTGGATTCTATGTTCACCCTGAGAAGATCCTGGACGATCCTCAGTCGGTGGTCCCGGTTGCGGGTGCAGGCACCCGGGAACACATGGCTGATCTGGTGGTGGCAGCGGTAATGGGGGAACGCTCTGCGGCTGAAATGACCCTTACGACGCTGCCGCGTCCCCCCGTCCAATGCCATTCGTGAAACCCGTCCTCGGCCCAGCAGTCCGATGGGCGCCGCGGAAGCCCATGTCGAGGGGCACCATGGAGTGATGGAGGACTTGCAACCAGCAGCGAGTGGCACACCGGTGTGCCTCGAGGGTCCCAGGCTGGTGCTGCGCGGGGTGGATCCTGCCGAGGCGGAGCTGCTCGCCGGGGGCGTGTGCCCGCTGCCCTGTGCACCTGACTATCCCCATGTCGACACCGGCGATGCGGCTCGCCTGCTGCGGCACAGCCTCGAGGTGGACAACTGGATCCCGGGTTTCGGGATGTATCTCATCGTGCGGCGCGATGACGGACTGGTGATCGGTGACATCGGCTTCCACACCCCGCCGGATGAAAGGGGCGCGGCCGAGGTGGCCTACGGCCTGGCCGTCTCAGGTCGCGGCCAGGGATATGCCACCGAGGCGTTGGCCGTGCTCACCGAGTGGGCGCATGGACACGGCTGTGCCACCGTGCTCGCCGAGGTGGACCCCGGAAACACCGCATCGCTGGCCGTGCTGGAGCACTGCGGCTACCGGCAGGTGCGATCGACCGGCCCAACGCTGCGGCTGCGCCACCAGTCATCCTGAGGTGGCTGCGCCGCGGGCGTCCCACCCGGCAGGGGGGGATTGTCGTGCGGACCCGATGGGCTGATTCACTACACTCGGGCTCACTATGACCACACCTGCTCGCACCCGCGTCGCTCCCTCCCCGACCGGTGACCCCCACGTCGGTACCGCATACATGGCTCTGTTCGACAAGGCCTGGGCAGCCAAGACGGGTGGCAGCTTCGTGCTGCGGATCGAGGACACCGACCGCAACCGGCTGGTCGAGGGCAGCGAGGAGCAGATCTACGAGACCCTCGAATGGCTGGGTCTGGGCCCTGACGAGTCACCCCAGAAGGGCGGCCCCTGCGGCCCCTACCGGCAGTCCGAACGTCTGGACACCTACAAGGCCGTGGTGGACACACTGATCGAGCAGGGTCACGCCTACTACTGCTGGTGCTCACCTGAGCGGCTGGCCGAGATGCGTGCCGAGAAGCAGGCCGAGAAGCAGGACACCCGTTACGACCGAATGTGCCTGGGCATGACCCGCGGGGAGCGTGCCGAGCTTCCCGGCTTCAGCGACAGGCCGGTGGTGCGTATGCGGATTCCCGACGATGCCCCCACCACCTTCCACGACCTGGTCCGTGGCGAGGTGAAGGCGCCCTTCCCCGACGACCAGGTGATCCTCAAGGCCGACGGTTTCCCCACCTATCACCTGGCGGTGGTGGTCGACGACCACATGATGGGTATCAACACCATCGTCCGCGGGGAGGAGTGGATCTCCTCCACGCCCAAGCACCTGCTGCTGTACAAGTGGCTGGGCTGGGAACCGCCGGCCTTCGCGCACATGCCGCTGCTGCGCAATGCCGACCACTCCAAGATCTCCAAGCGCAAGAACCCTGCCGCCAGGCTCATGTGGTTCAAGGAACAGGGCTACCTGCCCGAGGCCCTGCGCAACTTCCTCCAGCTGCTGGCCTACCCGCCGGTGGAGGGCGACCAGGAGGTGGAGAGCTTCGATACCTTCGTGAACGGTTTCGACTGGGGCCGCGTCAACACCGTCGGGCCGGTCTTCGACACCAAGAAGCTGGACTGGCTGAATGGCTATTACATCCGCGAGCTCTCCGACGACCAGTTGTCCGATCGGCTGCTGAGCTTCCTCGACGAAACTGGTCAGTGGGGCCCGGATCCCGATCCGGCGTGGCGGGAGCTGGTCAAGGCATCCACGCCGATGATCAAGCCGAGGCTGGTCAAACTCTCCGATGCCTGGGGCCAGATCGAGTTCCTCACGCTTCCCGACGACGCCATCGTGGTCGAGGAGGCCGCACGCAGGCAGCTGAAGGACAACAGCCCCGAAATCCTGGCTGAGTCCCGCACGGTGCTCGAAGGGCTCGATCCCTTCGCGGCAGACAACATCCAGGCTGCACTGCGCGCCCGGCTGGTCGACGAGTTGGGTATCAAGCCCCGCATCGCCTTCACCCCCTTGAGGGTCGCCACCAGCGGACGCAAGGTGAGCCCGCCGCTGTTCGAGACCTGCGAGATCCTCGGCCGGGACTCCGTGCTCGCCAGGATCGACGCCCTGGCCTCCACACTGTGATCGGGCGGGCGAGGGGCCAGGTGCGCCCACACCCTGGCACCCCGGATTTGTCCTGGAGCCCCCGACGTGGGATCATGGACAAGTTGCTCCGCGGAGGGTGTCTGTTTGCGCGCGGTGACGACCCAGAAGAGGTCGGCGCTGAGCGGATGGATCTCCTCCCGATGGGGATCACTGTGAAACCGAGGCACTGCCGATGGATTCACAGCGGTCCAACCGGTGACGGAAAGGGCACACGAGGCACGGCTGAGGCTGCGCCGCGAATGTCCTGGCCGTGAACGCCTCAGTCGAGGAATGCGCATGCATGCACGGCTGGCCGGCGTACGACACGCCCGACCTCGGGTACCGAGCAATAGTGGATTGACAAGGGGAATAGCGGCGAAAACTGCGAGTTTTCGAGGTTACTTCCTGAGTCGTGCAATGACGAGTGCTTCGTCGGCCTGCCGACGGAGCCGGACAGAGCTGCACCGGCTTGCCGGTACAGCCAGACAGATGGGAAAACCGTGGCGGGACAGAAGATCCGCATCAGGCTCCGTGCCTATGACCACGAGGTCATCGACTCGTCGGCGCGCAAGATCGTCGACACCGTCACCCGTACGGGTGCGAAGGTCGCCGGTCCGGTGCCTCTGCCGACCGAGAAGAACGTGTGGTGCGTCATTCGTTCACCCCACAAGTACAAGGACAGCCGTGAGCACTTCGAGATGCGCACCCACAAGCGGCTCATCGACATCCTCGACCCCACGCCGAAGACGGTTGATTCGCTGATGCGTCTCGACCTTCCCGCTGGTGTCGACATCGAAATCAAGCTTCCGTGAGGCTGTAGAACATGACTACCGAACGCAAAGTGAAGGGCCTGCTGGGCACGAAGCTCGGCATGACCCAGTTGTGGGATGAGAACAATCGTCTCGTCCCGGTGACGGTGATCCAGGCCGGTCCCTGCGTCGTGACGCAGGTGCGCACCCCTGACACCGATGGCTATTCCGCAGTGCAGCTCGGCTTCGGTGCCATTCGCGCCAAGTCCGTGACCAAGCCCGCGGCCGGTCAGTACGAGAAGGCCGGGGTCACCCCGCGTCGCTACCTCGTCGAGATCCGCACCACCGACGCCAGCGAGTACACGCTCGGCCAGGAACTGGGTGTCGACACCTTCACTCCCGCCGATGTCGTGGACGTCACCGGCGTGATGAAGGGCAAGGGAACAGCCGGTGTTGTCAAGCGGCACGGCTTCAAGGGCCTGCGTGCCAGCCATGGTGTGCATCGCAAGCACCGCGCACCCGGTGGCATCGGCGCATGCTCCACCCCGGGCCATGTCTTCAAGGGCCTGCGGATGGCCGGCCGGATGGGCAATGTGCGCAAGACCGTGCAGAACCTGCAGGTCGCCGGCGTGGATACCGAGCGGGGCCTGATCCTCGTGCGCGGCGCCATCCCCGGCAACAAGGGCGGGCTCGTGGTCGTGCGTTCCGCAGCCAAGAAGGGTGATGCCAAGTGAACGAGAACACCACGGTCGACGTCGTGGACGCCGCCGGCAAGAAGACCGGTTCGGTCGAGCTGCCGGGCGCGCTGTTCGACGTCCAGGCGAATGTGCCACTCATGCACCAGGTGGTCACCGCGCAGTTCGCGGCTGCCCGCCAGGGCACTCACGCAACCAAGACGCGCGGCAATGTCTCCGGCGGCGGCAAGAAGCCGTGGCGTCAGAAGGGCACCGGCCGCGCCCGTCAGGGTTCGATCCGCGCTCCGCAGTGGGCTGGCGGTGGCACCGTTCACGGGCCGCAGCCGCGCTCCTACTCCCAGCGCACCCCCAAGAAGATGGTCGCTGCGGCGCTGCGCGGAGCACTCTCCGATCGTGCTCGTGAGGGTCGCCTGCATGTCGTGGACGCCTTCGTCCCCGGCGAGGTGCCCAGCACCAAGTCGGCTGCCGCCGTGCTCAACGGGCTCGGTGACTACTCCAGGGTGATCGTCGTGCTGGACCGCTCCGAGGTCACCAGCTGGCTGAGCCTGCGGAATCTGGACGGCGTGCATGTGGTCAGCCAGGATCAGCTCAACACCTATGACGTGGTTGTTGCCGATGCCATCGCCTTCTCCACGGCGGGGCTGGACAGCTTCATCGCGGCGCACGCCGCCGACAAGCCGGTCACGGCTGCACAGGAGGACGCGAAGTGAGTGACTTCAAGATTCACGATCCGCACGATGTGCTCATCGCTCCGGTGGTGAGTGAGAAGAGCTACGGCCTGCTGGACGAGAACAAGTACACCTTCCTCGTCTCGCCGAACGCCAACAAGACCGAGATCCGTCATGCGGTGGAATCCGTGTTCGGGGTCAAGGTCGTGGGCGTGAACACGCTCAACCGTGCCGGCAAGAAGCGCCGCACGCGGTTCGGCATGGGCAAGCGCCCTGATACCAAGCGGGCCATCGTCACGCTGGCGCCGGACGACCACATCGACATTTTCGGGAACGCTCCGGTCGAGTGACCCGGGGCTGACGCGCAGACAAGGAACGAAGAAACCTCATGGCTATTCGTAAGTACAAGCCGACGACGCCGGGCCGGCGCGGCTCGAGTGTCGCCGACTTCGGTGAACTGACCCGGTCGACCCCCGAGAAGTCGCTGCTGTCCCCGAAGCCCAAGACCGGTGGACGCAACAACTCAGGGCGCATCACCACCCGTCACATCGGCGGTGGCCACAAGCAGTCCTACCGCCAGATCGATTTCAAGCGCTACGACAAGGACGGCATCCTCGCCACTGTCGCGCACATCGAATACGACCCCAACCGCACGGCTCGCATCGCGCTGCTGCACTACGCGGACGGAGAGAAGCGCTACATCATCGCTCCGCTGGGTCTCGTCCAGGGCGCGAAGGTGGAGGCCGGAGCAGAGGCCGACATCAAGCCCGGCAACAACCTGCCCCTCCGCAGTATCCCGGTCGGCACCCAGGTGCACGCCGTGGAGCTGCGCCCCGGCGGCGGCGCCAAGCTCGGCCGTTCCGCCGGTGCGGTGATCCAGCTGGTGGCCCGCGAGGGCAGATACGCCACGCTGCGCATGCCCTCGGGCGAAATGCGCATGGTGGACGTCCGCTGCCGCGCCACCATCGGAGCGGTCGGCAATGCCGAGTACTCCAACATCAACTGGGGCAAGGCCGGACGTGGTCGCTGGAAGGGTGTCCGGCCCACGGTCCGTGGCGTCGTGATGAACCCCGTCGACCACCCGCATGGTGGTGGCGAGGGCCGCACCTCCGGTGGCCGTCATCCGGTGAGCCCGTGGGGCAAGCCCGAGGGCCGCACCAGGAACAAGAAGAAGGCCAGCAGCCAGATGATCGTCCGTCGCCGCAAGTCCGGCAAGAAGCGCTGAGTGGGAGCCAGGAGATAATGCCTCGCAGCTTGAAGAAGGGTCCGTTCGTCGACGAGAGCCTGCAGAAGAAGGTCGATCTGCAGAACGAGAACGGCACCAAGAACGTCATCAAGACGTGGTCGCGGCGCTCGATGGTGACTCCCGACATGCTCGGCCACACCATCGCGGTGCACGACGGCCGCAAGCACGTCCCGGTGTTCGTCACCGAGGGCATGATCGGCCACAAGCTCGGTGAGTTCGCGCCTACGCGCACTTTCCGGGGCCACGTGAAGGACGACAAGAAGGCCCGCCGGCGCTGAGACGCGGCAGAGAAGGAATGAATTCGATGAGCACAAAGAATGAGCGGCCAAGCCGCCGCATTGCCCTGCTCGGGGATCGTCCTGGCTCGTACGCCATCGCGCGTCACGTCCGGATGACCCCCCAGAAGGTGCGCCGCGTCGCCGACATGGTGCGCGGAATGGACGCAAACCTCGCACTGGCCACCCTGCTGTATGCCCCCCAGGCCGCCAGCGAACCGGTGCGCAAGGTGATCGAGAGCGCCGTCGCCAACGCCGAGAACACCGAGGGCCTGCGCTCCGGTCAGCTCTACGTGAGCCAGATCTTCGTGGACGAGGGTGTCACCATGCGCCGCATCCGCGCTCGCGCCAAGGGCTCGGCCAGCCGCATCCTCAAGCGTTCCAGCCACATCACCGCCGTCGTGGAGCCCAAGCCGGTCCCGCAGGCCACGGCGAAGCCCGAGACGACCACCACCGAAGCCATGAAGGAGGCCTGAGCGTGGGACAGAAAATCAACCCGAACGGCTTCCGTCTGGGTGTCACCAGTGATCACGTGTCACGTTGGTATGCCGAGAAGCAGTACGCCGACCTGGTGAACGAGGATGACAAGATCCGCAAGTGGATCTTCAAGAACCTCGAGCGCGCCGGCATCAGCTCCGTTGAGATCGAGCGTCGCAGCGAGCGCCTGACGATCTTCCTGTACGCGGCGCGTCCCGGGATCGTCATCGGCCGCAACGGTGCCGAGGCGGAGCGGGTCCGCACCGAGCTGGAGAAACTCAGCGGCAAGCAGATCCAGCTGAACATCCTCGAGGTCAAGGATCCCGAGACCGATGCGCAGCTGGTCGCCCAGGGCATCGCCGAGCAGCTCAGCGCCCGCGTGGCCTTCCGCCGCGCAATGCGCAAGGCCCAGCAGACCGCCATGCGTTCCGGTGCCAAGGGCATCCGCATCAAGTGCTCCGGGCGTCTGGGCGGGGCCGAGATGAGCCGCTCCGAGGGTTACCGCGAGGGCCGCGTGCCCCTGCACACCCTGCGCGCAGACATTGACTACGGCTTCTACGAGGCCCGTACCACCTTCGGCCGGATCGGCGTGAAGGTCTGGATCTACAAGGGCGATGTCACCGGCACCCGGGCCGAGCGCGCTGCCCAGAAGGCAGCCCGCCAGGCCGCCCCGGGCCGGCAGCGCTCCAACCGCCGCCCCGGCCGTGGCGAGCGCGGCGGTCGCCGTCGTGCCGATGCCGCACGTGAGCAGGCGCCCCGCGGGTCCGCCGCTGCAGCGCCGGAGGCACCCGCCACCGAGAACGCAGGAGCCTGAGCATGCTTATTCCACGCCGTGTGAAGTACCGCAAGCAGCACCACCCGAACCGTCGCGGCCAGGCCAAGGGCGGCACACAGCTCGCCTTCGGCGAGTACGGGATCCAGGCGCTGCAGGCGGCCTACATGACCAACCGTCAGATCGAGGCCGCACGTATCGCCATGACCCGCTACATCAAGCGTGGCGGCAAGGTCTGGATCAATGTCTACCCCGACCGCCCGCTGACCAAGCACCCGGCTGAATCCCGGATGGGTTCCGGCAAGGGCTCCCCGGAGTTCTGGGTCGTCAACGTCAAGCCGGGCAGGGTGCTCTTCGAGCTCTCTGGCGTCACCGACGAGATCGCCCACGAGGCCCTCCGCCTGGCCATCCACAAGCTGCCTTTCAAGGCACGCATCATCTCGCGTGAAGCAGGTGAGAACTGACATGGCAAACACCAAGAGTGTCAAAGCCGCCGATCTGCGCGCCCTTCCGCGCACCGAGCTCAACGCCAAGGTGGTTGAGCTGAAGGAAGAGCTGTTCGCACTGCGCTTCCAGGCCGCCACCGGCCAGCTGGAGAACAGCGGGCGTCTGCGTGAGGTGCGCAAGGACATCGCGCGCATCTACACCGTGTTGCAGGAGCGCAATTTGGGCATCATCGACGACCCGGATCGTGAAGAGGAGGCCGAGGCATGAGCCAGAGCGAAGAGACCGTGAAGCGCGCCGGGCGCAAGGTCCGCGAAGGAATTGTGGCTTCGGCGAAGATGGACAAGACCATCGTCGTCACCGTCGAGGACCGTGTGAAGCACGGCCTGTACGGCAAGGTCATGACCAAGAGCGTGCGATTCAAGGCGCATGACGAGAAGAACGAGGCCGGCGAGGGCGACCGCGTGCGCATCATGGAGACGCGTCCGCTGTCCGCCACCAAGCGCTGGCGTCTGCTGAGCATCGTGGAGAAGGCCAAGTAGGCCTGGCCGCACACCGGTGCAGAAACGTTCCGGCTTCATCCGCGATGGTGAGGCCGGCCCACCCCCTGGCAGAATCCAGGGGTCAACAACAAGTTCGGCAAGGCCCTGGGGGAAATTCCGGGGAACCGGTCGGGCAGAGGAGAAGAAATGATCCAGCAGGAGACGCGGCTGAAGGTCGCCGACAACACTGGTGCCAAGGAGCTCTTGTGCATCCGTGTGCTCGGTGGATCCAAGCGTCGCTACGCCGGGCTCGGTGACACCATCGTGTGCGCCGTGAAGGATGCCATCCCCGGTGGCAACGTGAAGAAGGGTGAAGTCGTCAAGGCCGTCGTCGTGCGCACTGTGAAGTCGCACCGCCGGGTTGACGGCTCCTACATCAAGTTCGACGAGAATGCCGCCGTCATCCTCGGTTCCACGGCCGGCGAACCGCGCGGCACACGCATCTTCGGGCCGGTCGCCCGTGAGCTGCGCGACAAGCGCTTCATGCGCATCATCTCGCTTGCTCCGGAGGTGATCTGAGATGGCGAAGCCCAAGCTCAAGAAGGGTGATCGCGTCAAGGTGATCGCCGGCAAGGACAAGGGTGCGGTCGGAGAGATCATTGCCGTGCACAATGACTCCGAGCGCGTCACCGTGCAGGGCGTGAACATCGTCAAGCACCACACGCGCGACACCGGTGATCCGAACACCGGCCGTCAGACCAAGGGCGGGATCATCGCCTCCGAGGCCTCGATCCACGTGTCCAATGTGCAGCTGATCGTCAAGGTGGGGGAGAAGGAAGTTCTCACCCGCCTGGGCAGCGAGCGCGCCACCGTCACCAAGCAGCGCTCCGACGGCTCGGAGTACGAGGGCACCCGCGGCACCCGCGTGGCCCGCAAGACCGGGGAGGAGATCTGATGGCCAGGAATCCGAATGCCGGCCTCAAGGTCGAGGAGGTCGTCCAGGCAACGGCCAGGGAAACCCCGCGCCTGAAGCAGAAGTACCGCGACGAGATCGTCAAGGCCCTTCACGACGAGTTCCACTACGACAACCCGATGAAGATCCCCGGTCTGACCAAGATCGTGGTGAACATGGGTGTCGGCGAGGCGGCTCATGACTCGAAGGTGCTCGATGGTGCGGTGAAGGACCTCACTGCGATCACCGGCCAGAAGCCGCAGGTCACCGCGGCGCGCAAGTCGATCGCTCAGTTCCATCTGCGCGAGGGCCAGGCCATCGGCTGCCATGTGACGCTTCGTGGCGATCGGATGTGGGAGTTCGCGGACCGGCTGCTCAGCCTCGCACTGCCCCGCATCCGCGACTTCCGCGGGCTCAGCGCCCACCAGTTCGACGGTCACGGCAACTACACCTTCGGCCTCACCGAGCAGGTCATGTTCCTCGAAATCGATCCGGACCGGATTGACCGTGTTCGTGGCATGGACATCACCTTCGTGACGACCGCAACCAACGACGCCGAGGGCAAGGCCTTGTTGACGCATCTAGGTTTCCCGTTCAAGCGGACCGACGATGTGAAGAAAACCAAGAAGCGCGCATCCCAGGGCTACGGAAAGTAAGGATCTCAGATGGCAAAGACCGCATTGAAGGTCAAGCAGGCCCGCGGTTCCAAGTTCCCCGTTCGCAACTACACCCGCTGCCGCCGTTGCGGACGCTCCCGCTCCGTGTATCGCAAGTTCGGCCTGTGCAGGATTTGCCTCCGCGAGCTCGCCCATGACGGCGCGTTGCCAGGTGTGACCAAGTCGTCCTGGTGAGAGTCGCCTGCCGACCTCGTCCATGTCACCGGAACAGGCTCGGCTGGCAGCTCCACAGGGGACGGAACGCAGGTGCTTTCGTCCCGACCACCGTCCGGCGGAGCCCAGGCATCCCGGCACGGTGACAACAACATCGAACGCAGCAGGTCCGAGTGGAATCGGAAACCGCTGTGAGAAAGAGGCTACGAAGCCATGACAATGACTGACCCGATCGCAGACATGCTGACTCGTCTGCGGAATGCCAATCAGGCATTCCACGACGAGACCAACATGCCCAGCTCCAAGATCAAGACGCGGATCGCCGAGATCTTGAAGCAGGAGGGCTACATCGCCGACTACACGGTGATAGAGCCGAAGGCCGATGAGGTGGGCAAGACCCTCTCCATCACCCTCAAGTACGGTGACGACCGCAAGCGCTCCATCGCGGGCGTGCGGCGCATCAGCAAGCCCGGTCTGCGCGTCTACGCGAAGTCGAACCAGCTCCCGAAGGTTCTGGGAGGCATGGGCATTGCCATCATCTCGACGTCGCAGGGCCTGATGACAGACAAGCAGGCACATCTGAAGTCCGTGGGCGGCGAAGTGCTCGCCTACGTCTGGTGAACACGGCGAGACAGCTAAGGAGATTCTGAAATGTCACGAATTGGCAGGCTGCCCATCGCCGTCCCCACGGGTGTCGACGTGATGATCGATGGCCAGGAGGTCAAGGTGAAGGGCCCCAAGGGCACCTTGAGCCGGACGCTTCCCGAGCCCATCACCATCGGCAAGAACGAGGAGGGCGAACTCGTCCTGGCCCGTCCCGATGACGAGCGCGTCAGCAAGTCGCTGCACGGCCTGAGCCGCGCCTTGGTCGCCAACATGGTGACCGGCGTCACCGAGGGTTACCAGAAGCATCTCGAGATCGTCGGTGTCGGCTACCGCGTGGTGCCGAAGGGGCCGACCCAGCTGGAGTTCGCGCTGGGCTTCTCGCATCCGGTCATCGTCGATGCCCCGGAAGGCGTCACCTTCGAGGTGAAGACCCAGACCAGTTTCACGGTGAAGGGCATCGACAAGCAGGTCGTCGGTGAGGTCGCCGCGAACATCCGCAAGATCCGTAAGCCCGAGCCCTACAAGGGCAAGGGTGTTCGCTATGAAGGCGAGCACGTCCGCCGCAAGGTCGGAAAGGCTGGTAAGTAATCATGGCGATCAACATCAACCACCAGAAGCACCTGTCCCCGCGGAAGGCATCGCAGCTGCGTCGCCAGAAGCGTGGACGCAAGAAGATCTTCGGTTACCCCGAGCGCCCGCGCCTGGTGGTCACCAAGAGCGCGCGTCACATGGTCGCCCAGGTGATCGACGATGTGGCCGGTGCGACGCTGGCCTCGGCGTCCACCATGGAGGCCGATCTGCGTGTCATGACTGGCGACAAGACCGAGAAGGCAGAGAAGGTCGGCGAGCTGGTGGCCGAGCGTGCGAAGAAGGCCGGCATCGAGCAGGTCGTCTTCGACAGGGCAGGAAATCAGTACCACGGGCGGGTCGCGGCAGTTGCCGATGGTGCCCGCAAGGCCGGTCTCGGTCTGTGACGACGGAAAGGTAAGGACAGGCGATGAACACATCCCAGCGCCGCGGAAGCGGCCCGGGCAACGAGCGTCGCGGCCGTGATGACCGTCGTGGCCGTGACAGGCAGGACGATCGTTCCAGGGACCAGTATCTGGAGCGGGTCGTCACCATCAACCGGGTGGCCAAGGTGGTTCAGGGCGGCCGCCGCTTCAGCTTCACCGCGCTCGTCGTGGTGGGCGACGGCAATGGCACAGTGGGTGTCGGTTACGGCAAGGCCAAGGAGGTGCCCGCGGCAATCGCCAAGGGTGTCGAGGAGGCCAAGAAGCATTTCTTCAAGGTGCCGATGATCCAGCGCACCATTCCGCACCCGGTGCAGGGAGAGAAGGCAGCAGGCGTCGTCATGCTGCGTCCGGCATCCCCCGGTACCGGCGTCATCGCCGGTGGTTCGGTGCGCGCCGTGCTGGAGTGCGCCGGCATCCAGGACGTGCTGGCGAAGTCTCTGGGTTCTGCGAATTCGATCAATGTGGTACATGCCACGGTCGAGGCCCTGCAGATGCTGGAGGCTCCCGAGCAGGTGGCGAAGCGCCGCGGTATGTCCGTCGAGGATGTCACCCCGGCTGCCATCCTGCGGGCGCGTCATGAGGCGGAGGTCACAGCCTGATGCCTCAGTTGAAGATCACTCAGACGAAGTCCACCGTGGGCGAGAAGCCGTCGGTCCGCGCGACCGTCAAGGCTCTCGGCCTCAAGCGCATCGGTGACTCGGTGACCCAGGAAGACCGCCCCGAGATTCGCGGCATGGTCCACTCGGCCCGTCACCTGGTCTCCGTGGAAGAGGTGAAGTGAACATGGTCATCAAGGTCCACCATCTGCGTCCCGCTCCCGGGGCGAAGCGTGATCGTTACCGCGTCGGCCGTGGTGAGGCAGGCAAGCGCGGCAAGACCGCCGGCCGCGGCACGAAGGGCACGGGCGCACGCAAGAACGTGCCCGAGAACTTCGAGGGCGGCCAGATGCCGCTGCACATGCGCCTGCCGAAGCTGCGCGGTTTCCAGAATCCCTACAAGGTGACCTACCAGGTCGTCAATGTGGCCCAGCTCGGGGAGCTCTTCCCCGAGGGCGGTGCGGTCAGCGCGGAGCAGCTGGTTGCTGCCGGCGCGGTGCGCAAGGGCCAGCCGGTGAAGGTGCTCGGCAACGGCGAGCTGAGCGTGGCCCTCCAGGTCACCGCTGACGCCGTGAGCGCCTCTGCCAGGGAGAAGATCGAGAAGGCGGGTGGCACCGTCACAACCGTGTGACCTGCCTGCCGGAGACACGCGGGGGGGGGGGGGGCCGCCCCGGCGGGCGCCCCCCGCGCGGGGGGGGGGGGGGGGGGGGGGGGAGGGACGGCGAGCCGGCGGG
>NZ_JBDNTB010000058.1:0-17018 GCF_047719395.1 Propionibacterium sp. | reverse complement strand
CGCGGGTGTGCTCGTCGACGATGGAGCAGATCTTGATCGGACGGCCCTGCTCGTCCGCGTCGAACTGGAAGTCCACCGCCCACACGAGGTTCGGTGCGACCGCTGCCGGGGCGTCGACGGTCGAAGACCCAACGCGTTTGCGGCGACGCCGCTGCGGGACGCGCAGCCCTTCCTCGCGCCAGAGCCGTTGGATCTTCTTGTGGTTCACGACCCACCCCTCGCCGCGGGCATCGTGGTAGGCCCTGCGGTATCCCCACCGCGGGTGCTTCTTCGCATACGCCCGCAGCCAGTCCCGCAACGCCAGGTCCGGGTCGGCTGTCGTCTCGCCCTGGAGCGGGCGACGGTATGCGGACCTGCTCAGCCCGGCCAGACGGCACGCCATTCGTTCGCTCACCCGCAGCTTGCGCTTGAGGTGGTCGACGGCGGCGCGGCGCCTGCCCGGGCCTAGATGTACTTCCCCGGGACGTTGTGAACAGTTGAGCTGAGGGGGGAGGCCTCCGGCAGGATGTGGGTTACCACACACGCATCCAGGAACCGGAGGCCTCCGTGACCCACGCTAACGCACCCCTGACCCCCGCTGGAAGGCTCCGGCTGGCCGCCTGCATCGTCGACGACGGCTGGCCCCTGAGACGGGCTGCTGAGCGCTTCCAGGTGAGTCCGGCCACCGCGAAACGCTGGGCCGATCGCTATCGTGCCGGCCAGCCGCTGATCGATCACTCCTCCCGGCCGGCTCACAGCCCCAACCGGTTGTCGCGGCGCACCGAGCACCGGATTGTCGGGCTGCGGTTCACCCGGCGGTGGGGGCCTCATCGGATCGCCTACCACCTGCACATTCCCCGCTCCACCGTGGGGCGTGTCCTGGAGCGCTACCACATGCCTGTGCTGGCCAACACCGATCAGGCCACGGGCCTGCCCGTGCGCCGCCCCGACCCTGTCCGCTACGAGAAACAGGCCCCCGGGGACCTGATCCACGTCGACATCAAGAAGCAGGGCCGTATCCCCGACGGGGGCGGCTGGCGGGCCTTCGGGCGCGGATCGGTCCAGGACCGAACGGCACGGGCCGCAGGAGACCGCGCCGCGCGGGCGGGCGCGCCCGCATCTCGGGGCTACCGGTATCTTCATCACGCCGTCGACGATCACTCCAGAGTCGCCTACTCCGAGATCTGTGACGACGAGAAGAAGGAGACCGCTGCGGGGTTCATGACCCGGGCTCTGACCTTCTTCGAATCCATCGGGGTCGCCGTAAAGGCCGTGATGACCGACAACGGGGCCTGCTACCGGTCCCGGGTCTTCAGCCAGGTCCTCGACGACGCCAAGATCGGTCACAAGTGGACCCGGCCGTACCGGCCTCAGACCAACGGCAAGGTCGAACGGTTCAACCGGTCCCTGGCCGCCGAGTGGGCCTACGCCCGCGACTACACCAGTGAAACTGAACGCGAAGCGGCCTACACGGAATGGTTGCATCACTACAATCACCACAGACCCCACACAGTAGTGCCCCTTATGGTGGTGTAACCCGCTGGTGACCAGCCCGTCGGCCTCCGCGACTTCGTGGTGGACGGCAGCGCGGTCACCGTGTGATCCTTCGAGAAAGCTCTCTACTTCTCACTCGAAAGGAACAACCACGATGACCGCTGCCCATATTGTCGACCCGACGCGGGTCCTGGACCAAGCCCTGGGCCAGGCCTCCCCGGACCTGTTGCGCTCACTGCTGGCCACGATGATCAACATGCTGGCGTCGGCCGATGCCGACCAGGTCGCCGGCGCGGAGTAGGGCCGCCCCGATCCCGACCGCCTCGTCCAGCGCAACGGCTACCGTCACCGCGACCTGGACACCCGGGTCGGCACCGTGGATGTGGCGATCCCCAAGCTCCGCCAGGGCAGCTACTTCCCAGAGTGGCTGCTGGAGCGGCGCAAGCGCGCCGAGTCGGCGATGATCACCGTGGTCGCCGACGCCTACCTGGCCGGGGTCTCCACCCGCCGGATGGACAAGCTCGTCAAGCAGCTGGGTATCGACTCCTTGTCGAAGTCCCAGGTCTCGCGGATGGCCGCCGACCTCGACGCCCAGGTCGAGGCCTTCCGCCACCGACCGCTGGGCGAGGCGGGCCCGTTCACGTTCGTGGCCGCCGACGCCCTGACGATGAAGGTCCGGGAAGCCGGACGGGTCATCAACGCGGTCGTGCTGACCGCGACCGGGGTCAACGCTGACGGCCACCGGGAGGTCCTGGGCCTCCAGGTCGCCACCGCTGAGACCGGGCCGGCCTGGAACACGTTCTTCGCCGATCTGGTGGCCCGGGGCCTGTCCGGGGTGCGGCTGGTCACCTCGGATGCCCATGCCGGGCTGAGGGAGGCGATCGCGGCGAACCTGCCCGGGGCGGCCTGGCAGCGGTGCCGGACCCACTACGCGGCCAATCTGATGAGCGTGTGCCCCAAGAGCCTGTGGCCGGCGGTCAAGGCCATGCTCCACTCGGTCTACGACCAGCCGTCCCCGGCCGCCGTCGACGCCCAGTTCGACCGGCTGCTGGACTATGTGGAGGCCAAGCTTCCCCAGGTCCATGCCCACCTGGACGCCGCGCGGGCCGACCTGTTGGCGTTCACGAGTTTCCCGGTCGACGTGTGGCGCCAGATCTGGTCGAACAATCCCCAGGAGCGGCTGAACAAGGAGATCCGGAGGCGTACCGATGCCGTGGGGATCTTCCCCAACAGGGAGGCCGTCATCCGGCTCGTCGGGGCCGTGCTGGCCGAGCAGACCGATGAGTGGGCCGAGGGCCGGCGCTACCTGGGCCTGGAGGTCCTGGAACGCTCACGGATCCCTCAGACCCCCGTCAGCGAAGACCAGACCCGCCTGGAAGGAGCAGACCACATCCCACCCGAACTGACAGCCTGACCCCGTATCGAAAGATCACGAAACGGATACACCACTACAAGGGACTTGACCCCCCACACCGGTATCGGCGGCCAGACCCCCTCAGAACGTGTTCACACCTCACGGGGAAGTACACCTAGAAGTTTCCCTCAGCCAGCTCCCGCAGGGCAGCCTTCTCGAGCTCTGCCTCGGCGAGCAGCCGCTTGAGCGTGGCGTTCTGCTTCTCGAGCTCCTTCAGCCGCTTCGCGTCGTCGGCCTTCAATCCGCCGTACTGGTTCCGCCACCGGTAGTACGTCTGCTCGGACACTCCGAGCTCTCGACACACCGCGGCGATGTCGCTACCGCCCGCGAGCATCCTGTCGGCCTGCCCGAGCTTACGGACGACCTGCTCCGGAGTGTGACGCTTCCTGCTGTTCGTCATGATCTGACCAGTCTCCCTGCCCGGACCCCCGGGCAACAGGACGACTCACACAACCACCGGACCTACCAGACGGGGTCAGCCCAGGGCCACCGCGTGGGACGAACAAACACGTGGCCCACGCAGGAAGGTGGACGCGGGCGCAGCTATGGTCTGATGCGATTCTGGACAAGGGCGCGTGCACGCAGACGGTCACGTACCTCTTCGTAGATCGTGTTTGACGTTCGTTCTGCGGTCTCGACGGAAACAACTAACGCATATCGGATTGTGCTACTGGTAGGAAGTCGTTGAGCATCATCCATGCATTCCACGTGTATTGGAAAACTATCTCCTTCGACGAAGGACATCGCCCGGGATCCCTGCACTATCTCGTGCTGAAGACTCCCCCTTCGAACTGCGTTGCGCTCGGCATCCGAACGATCTCCACCTGCAAGCTTCGTATCCGGCGTACTGAAGTAGACCTTCGCACTGCGATATCGAGCCAGCTGACCGACGGTTGGTGCCGCGAACGCGAGGGTGATCGTGAAGCGGTGCCACTCCGCCTTCGCGCGCAGCGAGATTGGCAGAGGAACCTCGTAAGTATGTCGCTCGTTTCGCCCGATATGACCACCAGCGAGCATCACCGCCCGGTTGGTCGCAGCCGTAGCGAGTCGATCCAAATCGAGACGACCATACCCGAGCATGGCGGTCAGCTGACGACGCGCTTCCTGGCCGCTGAGGCCCAAATCATGACGGAGCGTCTCCTCCCAGATTCCCCAGCTGCTTGCATGAGCGAGAAGGGCCCGAGCAAGAAGTGGATGGTACTGCGGGTCCGGCAGCGGGGCATCCTCAGCGTCAGGCTGGTCAGCTTCGAGGATGTCGAAGATTCTGCTGGCTTCGCGGGTCACGAGGGCGGTCGCATTGCTAGTGCCGTGCGTAAACGCCGTGCGGTTGACGGCCCCACCAGTTCCTGGAGCCGCTACTTGTTGCCCCGGCCCAGTTGCGCCGGTGCGCGCCAGGGAGATCGACACTCGTTCCTGATTTGGATCGATGACTGGTCGCGTGTAAAGCGCACGGCCACCACTGTGATGCAAGTCGGGCTTGATGGATCGGTCGACACCAGGCCCAACAGCTTCATAGAGAGCTGGAGCATCCGGCCGAGTGATGTCCCACACAGTGTCGGTCGCCTCAACCTCACCGAGTGCATCAGAGTGACTCGCACCGACAGTTAGCGCATTGAGCGCGTCACCGGGCGGCAGGATGCCACGGAGGAGGCCGGAACCGTACACGGCGCGCGTCGCAGCAACACGGGCCGCGGCGACGTCACGCGTGGCCTCGCTGGGAATCGTGAGCTCGTCTACGTGATTCCCCGCACTTACGACAAAAAGAAGGTTGTAAGAGCTTGCGAGCCAGTCCAAAAGCCGTCCAGCCGGACTCATTATTCGTGTCAACGCTCGCGTCTGCGCCCCAATAGACAAGTTGACAACCCGGACGCTCGGCGCTGCGGCAGGTTGATTGCCCTCGCCGACCATCATCCGTCTGATTGCGCGATGAAGCAGATCAGGAAGTAGACGATCCGGGACTACCTGCTCCTGCCCAGCAATGAACTCATGGGGTCGGAGGATTGGTCGGACGTATAGGGGACGGTCAAGAGGTTCCGAACCTTCTGTGATATCACCATGAATGATGAGCGATGCCATCGCTGTTCCGTGGTGACGTGCAGCGACAGGATAAGCTTCGCCCAATCCGTCGGGATCGTCGATCAGGAGACGCCCCTGGAGCGCGACATGGTTTGCAAACGGCAGCCCGTCGAGCAAAGCTACCCGAGGTTTGCCGTCACTCCGCTCGGCGGGTAGCAGGTCGGTCAACGCCTCTGGCTCAAGAGTAGTTGGAGAAACGCTCATCGGCGTGAAGGGGCTCACAAACATGACATCATCACTCGTGAGGAGGCGTATCGCCTCGGCCCCGTTGGCAAGCACATATTGAACCTGCTGGATCGGAAGCTCGACCAATAACGCATGGTATTCAATCTCGACAATTTGTGACCGGTCCACGACACGACCACCACTTGAGGTGACGATGTGTTCGACATGGGCTTCAGCTAACGTCCGCTGTTCAGAGTTCCGACGATGCCACAGCTCGACTTCGACCAGCACAGTGCTGACCGACTGCCCGATCATGCTGACAGTCTCTTCCCACCTCTCAAGAAGGCCAGTCTCTCGGATGCGGTCCTCAGCGCTCCATCGACGGATCGCAGTGAGTTGCTCGAACGCAGCCTTGAACTTTCCGAGACCATACTCGAACGCTGCCGACGGGCCTGCCTGCCACAGTGTGAAGAGACGAAGCAATTCGTCAATAGCCTTTGAGTTCGACATGACAAGGTATAGAGAGTGCGCTACGCGTTTGTCCGTTCGTGCACCAGTACGTTCAACCATGTGAAAGTCGTCGTCAGGAGTGGAGCGGTCGGCGACGAGTTCCGATAGAAACTCCAAACCTTCGACGCGGTTTATCGCGTTTTGAAAATCTTTGACGGTTCCAGCCAAATCGAACACGACAACGAGTGCCGGGTCGATCTCATCGGGCGCTTCGAGGCTCAGCCGAGCACGCTCGCTCGCGAACGCATCTTTGAGGACCTTGAACTGTGGCGTCAGCCGCTCGCCCTGCCGAGCCGCTCCCGGCCTGGACAAGCGCGGAAGGCTTCGTAGCGCCTGCTTTGGTCGAGCACTAGCAACTGGTGGTCCAAACGCCAGGAGCGGCCTACGGTCGGCCGTCACCAGCTCGCCTCTCCCCGGCGATGTTCAAGCCGCTCCTGGACGATTTTCCGAAGATTCACATCTGGAAGTTCCAGCACGGCACGTCTGCGGACATCGAGCGCAAACTCCTCCAGTTCGGCGAAGCTTGCGCCAGCCAACTTGTCCGCCAGAGTCCTTGGAGCAAATCCAAGGTCTCCACCGAAACGATCGGCAAGCCGCTCCAGGAATCTCGTAGCTTGAGATCGACTTGGAGGTTCTAGCTCCGTTCTAATCTGGAACCTCCGCCATGCCGCTCTATCCAACAACTCGCCGTGATTCGTCGCCCCGATGAATATTACATGCGGTGGGAGTCGGTCGATTTGGAGAAGCAATGTGGAAACCACTCGCTTTATCTCGCCAGTTTCATGCTCGTCCGCTCGCTCCTTGGCGATGGTATCCAGCTCATCGAAGAACAGAACACAACGACGAGTGCGTGCGAATTCAAAGGCATTATCGAGGCGTGCGGCCGTTTCGCCAAGGAAACTCGACATCACACCCTCATAGCGAATCACGTAGAACGGCAGCATCAACTCCGTCGCGACCGCTTCCGCAACACTCGTCTTGCCATTGCCTGGAGGGCCAGACAGCAAGAGTCGATTCCGTGGCTCAATGCCGTAACTCCGCAACAACTCTGCGCGCTTCTGTTCTTCAATCAGCTCCGTCACGACCCGGTGTGGGACGGGCGCGAGTTCAAGATCGCTCAGCCGACGGTTGGGGACAACTTCATGCACGAGATCCCTGATGGCGGCCGCCCTGTCATCACGGACAGGGCCCTGCCCCGTCGTGGTGATGAGTTGAGATAAGCGGTCTGCCAGAAGGTGATGCTGGTTGGCACGCTCTTCCGCGATCACCGACTCAACGAGCACCTTAAAACGGTCCCTGTCGCCACGGCGTTCGGCTTCGACGAGATCCAGGAGGAGATCAGCGCGCGGCACCGCTCCACCTCCTTCAGTCGTTGGTCACATCTCATGTACAGTCTACCGGCGTTCGCCTTGGCGACCACGTGCCCGCGCCGACACTCGATCGAGCACTTGCTCGATGTTGCCTTACAGCGACCGCGCGGTGCTTCGTCTTGCTTGCCCCTTGGCCTCATGCGCAGCAGCCGCGGTGGTCGTCGGCGCTGCATCGACCGCTGCGCGTGCCCGCGCGGCGTCGAGCCTCTGTCCGTCGGATGCTGTCATGGTGCCGAGTGGTGTATCGCCGCTGATGTGGTACCGGTCCCGGTAGGCAGCCACCACCCGGGCGGAACCTCGCCAGGTGGTCAGCATCTTTGCGTTCGTGGGCCGAGGTCCCAGCTCCGCGGTCCACGGCGCGGCGCCAGCGAGCGCATTATCGAGGACAGCGTCGGCACGGGCTTCGATGAGGTCGCGGCGTTCGTTGAGGGCCTGTCGCATTTCGTCGCTCATGGTGCCGGTGGCTTCCGGGATGAGCCCGGCGATGAGGCGTGGCGCCTTGCGGGCGCGTCCCGATCCGGCTGGGCGTGCAGTGGCCATGGCGAGACGGTGGTGGAGAACTGCTGCGACGTCGTCTGCATCCTCGAGTCGCCGGGCTCGGACCAATCGCGGTAGGAGGGCATCGACGTTGTGGTGATTGGCTTCTGCGCGGCGAAGTTCTGCGGTGAGCGGTCCGAAGGCGTCGGATGCCAGCGCCTCGGCAGCCTGGGACTCGGTGAGTCCTGAGTGCTGGATGAGGGTGGCCCAGCGGTCGTGTTGGGCGGCTGCGGCGATGGTCTCGTACTCGGCAGCCAGCTGCGCAATCGACCCCCAGGCCTCCTGCTCGGCCGCGATCGTCTCGTGAGCCGATAGTTCTGCACCCGCGTGCTGAAGAACGCCGTACAGGACGCTTCGGCCGGTGGCGGCCTGGTTGTCGCCGGGGTGCGGAACATCGTGAGCGGCGTCGGGTTGGTCGACGGCGACGTAGGCGACGTTCGCGTCCCGCCCGCGAGTCATGGCCACGTACAGGTTCTCCCGGGTCATCGCCGAATCGACGAGGACGTGCGCGGTGTCGGTGGTGATGCCTTGCGCCCGGTATGAGGTGACCGCGTACCCGAGTTCCACGTGCTCAGCGACGTAGTCCGCGGGGACGATGACCGTCGCACCCCACTTTGCTCCAGCGCGTTGGAGGGCGATGGAGCCATCGTTACGGACGTCCATCACGTTCCAACGGTCACCGTTGCGCACCCATCCCCGCCCGGCCCGCAGGCGTCGATCGTTGCGTCGGGTGATGACGACATCGCCAGTGGCGGCGCGCGTCCCGTCGTGGAGGTCGACTTCCCTTGGGCCCCGGACGGCCCCATCGAGGATGAGGTCGGTGCGGGCTCGCGTGTTCAAGGCGGTGACCGACTCGTTGGAGTCCGACACCAAGACAGTGGCTTTGCCTGCCAGCAGGTCGGCGCGCCAGGCGGTGTAGGCGGAGTCGATCATCTCCTCGGTCTCTCCATCGTGGATGCGGCCGTGAGCATCGTAGCTGTCGATGACATCGGTGCGTCCATGCCGCAAATCGAGGGATGCTGTCTTCTCCCACGCGTGGGTGAAGCGATGGACGTCCACCAGCTCCGGGGCGTCGCCTCGGTCGTGGACCAGCAGCCCGAATGAACCGCCCGCATCGACAGCCTGGAGCTGCGCGTGGTCGCCGACCAGCAGCACCTTCGCGCCTTCTTCGGCGGCGAGGCGGGTGATGCGATCAAGGGAGAGCGTGCCTGCAAGCGACGCTTCGTCCACGATGACGAGTTGCCCGGCGTTGAACGTGGCGCCCGTGGTCTGGTGGCTCTGCCACCATTTCGCCGTGTTCTCCGTCGCGATCCCCAGATCCTCCGCCAGAACCTGGGCGGCACCCGCCGACGGCGCCAGCCCAACGACGGAGCCCGCACCGTGCTCGGCCTCCCAGGCTCGACGCAAGGCGTTCATCGCAGTGGTCTTCCCAGCACCCGCGGGACCGACCAGCACGTCCAAGACACGGCCAGACACTGCGATCCGTACGAGCGCGTCGGATTGGTCCTCGCCCAGCACGCGTCCATCGGAGTCAGGACGCCTGGCGATGCGTTCCATCGTCCTCAGACCGACTGTCGGGCCGGTGGTGTCATGACTGCGCTCCAAAAGCCGGTCCTCGGCGTCGAGGAGCTGGTGGGAGGAGTAGATAGTGGAGTTCTTCGGCCGGAAGACCGAGGTCGCGTCCGGGCGGCGAAACGCTGCGGGGCTGGAGGCCAGTTCGAACGGCGTCAACCGGAGCGACACCGCTTCGGCGGCGTCCACGACCAGTGCGACGATGGCTTCGCGGTCCTGGGTGGTGGCGAACCGGTAGTCCATGGTCTGGCGGGCTGCTTCGGCGGTGAGATTCCAACGCCGCCACGTTGAGCGCTTCTCGCCGACCGCCGCCACGACATTCTCACCAAGGGCGCGAACAACGTCGAGCGATATGTCGTCGGCCCTCAGCAACAGCGGCTGCTCGTTGGCTACAACCCTGCGTGCCCACCCGGTTGCATCCTGACCCAGCACAGCAGTGGCGCGGTTGCGCCAGGCTGCGGTGAGGTCGGCCAGGGAGTGCACCGTCTTCTCGGGCCGAGTGGAGAGTGTTGCTTGGGCGCGCAACTTCATGATCGTCGCAGCCGACGGACGCCGCCCGTGCCCGGCCACGTACGTGTCGATCAGCCGGTCGGTTACCTCGTCGATATGGCGTGCACGGGTCGAGAACTCCGCAACCAGCTCTTCGGGAACGCCAGTGATCGCCCATGCCGGGTTGCGGTCCCGACCGCGGGCCCGTGCCTCCCACTCAACCCCGAGCATCCGTGTCAGGTGGTCGGCAAAGACGGCCTCGTGCAACTCCGAGAGCGCGACGGTCGCGCCGTGCATCGGGCGACTGTCCAGAGACCTCCACTTGCCATCCAGCACGGTCTGGACCTTGTTGCTGATCACCACGTGCGTATGCAGGTGCGAGTCACCGGCACGGGAGTCGTAGTGGTCGTAGGCGGTGGCGATGACACCGCGAACGTCAACCTGGGCGACCGCACCGTCGCCTGCGGTCGTGCCGGTGCGGGTGGCGGCGACCTCACGCTCCATGAAGGCGATCATGTCGGCAACGGCGTCATGGTGCGCTTGGGCGATCAGGGATTGCGTGCCTGCGTCAGCGACGGCCCACAGCACGCTGGCGGATTTCGGGATTGAGAACGTGAAGTCGAATCCTGCAACGGCCCTCCGCGTCCCGCGCTCGGCCTCTTCGGCCTCGATTGCAGCGATTGCGCGGGCACGCGCGGCCGGGTCAAGGTGCTGGTCGAGGGTTGCAGTGCGCTCCTCGATACGTTGCGTGACCGTCTTGTAGACCGGATACGCCCGGCCGAGCGGCGCGCCCGTCACTGGGTCACGGCCCATCCCCACCAGGAGCTGGAGCTGGGCTTCGCTGACTTCGTCGCCCGAGGTGACCTGGCCGGTCCCGAGCGCTGGGAGACCGCTGCCCATCCACCGGCCAGGAGGAGTGCCCTCCGCGTTGTAGTAGCGGGTCAGTGGCGTCGACAGTGACCGGTTCCCGTCCCCGGCGGCGACGGTGCGCAGGAGGTACTTGTAGCCGTCCCCGGCCGACATCACCCGCATCGAGACCGTCACGCCCGTTCACCTTCCCTGTGTCAGAAAGGAGGTGAACTACCCGGTCCACCGGGGCCTCGATCTGCCAGAGGCGTGGCGGCTCGAATGGAGGCTCAGGAGGTGGGGCTGGCGGCCAACTGTTCGAGGTCTGCGAGGACGCCTTTGAGGACCTGCTGGGCGATCCTGGCTGTCTCGATTCGGGGTGCGAAGCCCTCTTTGAGCTGCTGTCTGGGGTGGATGTAGTTGCGGAAGTTCCGGACTTGGTCGGCGTGCTTGGCGACATCCTCGCTCAGGACACCACACGCCCGCGCGACGGCGATCAACTCCGACAGGCTCCACTGATCCAATGGCTTCGTCTTGCCCTTCAGCATGGGCGCCGCAGGGGACCTGAGGAACTCGGTTCGGTGACCCATCGCAACTTCGGAAAGCAGTCCCTCGACCGTGCTGCCGACGAGAAAGATGACCGCCAACGGCGCGTCGGCGTCCAGTGCTCGGTCGATCTCGCCCATCCTGTCGGCGATGACCTGCCCAGCGGTGAGTTCGGATGGGAGCGCATCAAGGTTGAGGGTGCCAAGGTCCTTGTTGAGGAATGCAACGTCGTCAGCGGAGAGTGCCGGAATGCTGGCTGACTGGAAGACAGCGGTGGCGGTGTCGATCACATCTTGCTCGTAGGCGGTCGGCGTCTTCTCGTCGCGGCGTGCGATGAATCGCCAGTGATCCAGAAGATCCAAGTTGAGCTGTGCGACGACCTCGGAGGGCTCCTTGGCCCAGATCTGGCGGAGCACAGCGGCCTTCGAGCCTTGGTATCTGTCGTAAGGATCGACGCCAATCCACGGCTCTACGAACGAGGCGAAGCTCGCGTTGCTGAAGTCCATGACGTAGCCACTCGGCATCCCGAAGAGGTCTTCGAGCATGGACTTCACCGTGTTGTCGAACGTTGTGTGCGCCATCGGGGTCACTCCTGGTCGATGGCGACGACGGTGTCGTAGAGGCCGTAGTGGCGTAGGCCCTTGTGGGATTCGATGCCGGTGTAGGACAGGGAGGAGTCTTCGTAGCGGCGGAAGGCGAAGACGGCCTGGTTCATGTGGGTGGCGTTGAAGACTCCGAGGTTGACCAGCAGGTTGAAGTCGGCCACGGTCAGGCCGGTGACGGCCTTGAACAGGTCGGGCTCCAGCTTGGTGATGACGTCCTGGAGGGTGTTCTCCCGAAAGTCGGTCAGGTACATGAACGCGGGGATGCGGGTCGCGAACTTGACCAGCTTCTCCTGGATCTGCTTCCGCTTGGACTTGTACTCCTTCTCCTCGTCGGAGAGTTCCTTCTTCTCCTTCGGGGTCAAGTCCTCACCGCGATCCTTCTTGGTGGCCTTGACCTGCTCGGACTTGTTGACCACGGTCTCGAAGATCGCCGACCCGAGGGCCCGGAAGCCTTCGATGTTCATCACGGCGTTCATAGCGTCCTCGTTGCCCATGATCCGGCGCAGCGTGTCGTTGTCGACGTTGACGAGGATCGCGGACTCCCACTTGCGGGCCAGCAGGGTCGCGGACGTTCCGGACATGGCGATGTCGAGGATGCCACCCGCATCGACCTGCGTCATGTTCGACCCGTCATAGGCCAGCACGGGCAGGAACTTCACCAGCTCCTCGACCGCGTGCTCAGGGTTGGGGGCTTCTGGGGACAGGCCGATCCCGTAGTCGGAGATCTGGCGCAGCGCCCGGGTGGGGGCGAAGTCGAAGACGAAACACGCGGGCTTGAGGATCAGCTCCTCACTCGGGTCGTCCCCGTCGGGATTCTTGATCGACCACGGGGACTGGACCCGGAACGCGGCCTGGAAGTACGTCTCCGGAGAGTTGAGGTTGCGCAGCATGAGGATCGACGACCACTGCTTGACCGTCACCCCGGTCGTCAGCTTCCCGCACGACAGGGTGATCGTCTTCGTGTCGTGCCCATCTTTGATCGCCTCACGCACCGGCGGCAGCGCGTCCAGCCCGATGCCAGCGTCGGGGCCTGCAACGGTGAGCACCGTGTAGTCATGCCAGTACACGTTCTGCCGCTCAGCCAGCAGGTTCTCCATGGCCTGGCAGGCGGCGACGGTCGGCAGGAACCAGAACGAGTGCTGAAGGTACGGCAGCAGGCGAGCATCCGAGTACGGGAACGGCGGGCGGGTACCCATCCGCATCGCGTCGAGCTGGGTGGGCATGTGGGCGCCGCGGATGATGTCCAGCCACTTCTGCACATCCGACTTGTGCACGAACTCCGCCATGACGCCGGTACCGGTGGCCTCGAAGAACGCGTTGAGGTCGAACTCGTCGAACTCGCCCTGGCTCGCCACCGAGAGCAGCTCATCAGGCATCTGGTAGGTGAACAGTCGCATCTCCGGCAGCGCCCCATACGGATTCCACTCACCCGGATGCTCCGCCGCGTATTGCTGTTTGGCGCGCTGTTCGTCGGTGTAGGTCCAGTTGAAGATCTGCTCCTCAATGAACTCGCCCGTCGCCAACGCCTTGAACGGGGTGCCCGACAGGTACAAGTAGGCGCGTGTCGTGATGGGCAGGAACTCGTCCTCGTCGTTGCCCAGCTCGTCGAGTTCCTCATCGAACGCGACCAGACCGTCGTGGTACTCGGCGGCCAGCTCCTTCTTGGCGACCTTCTCGTCCTCACCCTCGAACAGTTCCTTCGCCGACTCCCGCCACGCCCCGAAGTGATACTCGTCGAAGATCACCAGATCCCACGGTGTGGTGTGGACCCACTCGTTCTTCGCCTTGATCAGCCCAGTCTTCTTGTCCCGCCCGAGCAGGTCCTGGAAGGACCCGAAGTACACGAGCGGACGATCCCGGTCCATCTCGTCAGGGGTGCCGCCGGTGGCCTTGGACAGGTACTGCCAACCATCGAAGTCTGCGTGGGACTCTAAGTCGGTCTGCCAGGCGTCCTCCACGGCGGGCTTGAATGTCACCACCAGGACACGCCGGGCCCCCATCTTCTTGGCCAGCTGGTAGGAGGCGAAAGTCTTGCCGAACCGCATCTTCGCGTTCCACAAGAACCGCGGTACCGCATCGGCGTCCTCAGCCCAGATCGAGTCGTAGTACTCGGACGTCTTCGCCACAGCTTCGGCCTGCTCGGGACGCATCCTGAAAGTCTCGTGGTGCGTGCCAGTCAGCTGGGTGCCGGTGCGCAGTTCCGTGATCGCCGTGTGCACGTCGTCAGGCGTGCAGCGCATCCACTCCCGGGCCGACCCGAAGACCGGGTTGTCGAAGCCCTTCGCGGTCAGGCGGCGCCGGACGTCACTGTCGCGGAAGATCGACCCGTCGTCGCGTTCGGCGGGCTCGTTGACGTGGAGCGTGTAGGGCTGCTGCATCTGGCCCTGCGACTCGCGGATGCGCTCGTTGACGTCCGCCTTCGTCGTCTGACCGACCTTGATCAACCCCACATAGTCAGCGGGCGGATCGTTCGGGGTCCACGCGTAGATCCGAAGCCGAGCCGCGGGTTTCTCGGGGAGAAGCTCTTCGAGTGTCCGAGTCATTCGCCGGGCTCCATCGGGCGCACGATGCTCTCGACGAAGTGAATCTCGTCATCTGTGAGGCTGTACTTGGCGTAGAGGTCCTCATCCGTCCATGGCCTCGACCAGTCCTGGGTCGGGACGAACGTGTAGACCTTGCGCGTCGTATCCTGCGACGGCTTGTGCAGCAGGATGAGGAGCCGAGTCAGACGGCACGAAAGATAGGAGAGGACATTCGCGGTTTCCTGTTCGGTCTTGAATGGGCCGATGCACAGGTAGGTCTCTGAAGAGATCGAGGAGGGCTCTCCAATGAACGGGGTGGAGATGATCCGATGCGGGTACGTGTCCTTGTTGCCGGTTCCCGGGGCTGCCCGGCCCACATATACCTTCCAGCTGTCGATGAGGGCGTGTCCGCTGGGGATGTCGTCGCGCTTGACGTAGCCCGTGCCACCGTTCTGGTAGATCAGCACATCGTTCGGGCCCTTGCGCGCGTGACCCCGGTAGGTCGTTTCCAGGCCGAAGGGCTTTCGGGAGCTGACCAAGAAATCGAAGCGCTTCTCATCGGGGAGGCGCACCGTGTCGACTTGCCCTGTTTCCACGGCCATGACCTTCTTGAGGATGGAGACGCCTTCGTTGAAGCGGAGGAAGACGTCTGCACCCTTTTCGAGCAGCGGTCGCACTGTCGTTGATGGCGCTGTCTCCTTGGCATGGGTGGTCACAGCGCACTCGCCAGGGTGATCCCGGTCCCACAGGAAGTAGCAGACTCCGCCCTTGAGGCCAACGCCGGGGAAGACGTCGGAGGCGTTGAGGTAGTCGTCGATCGAGCGGAGCCGTTGGTCGGTGAGCATCATCTCGCGGAACTCGTCGAGGCCCTTACCTCCGGAGAACCACCGTGATGGGATGATCATTGACAGGAAGCGGGGATCGAGAGCTTTGGCCTGCTCGACGAAGTGCTGGTAGATCGGTGCCGCGGAGGTGCCGTATCCGCCGTCCGAGAGCTGGTAGGGCGGGTTGCCGATGATGACGTCGAACTGCATGGTGTCTCCGAACAGCTCGCGGATGCGGGCTTTGATGTCGTCGGTGTGGATGAAGGCGTAGGCGTGGGCCTCCAGATCGGTGCTCCGCGCGTAGTCGTCCTCGCCCGCGCCGCAGTAGCGGCACTTGCGGTGCGTGTAGACGACTTTCTCGTCTCCGGTGAGTGGGTCGGCGCGGTATTCGCGTTGCCCGCCGGTCCAGGTGTGTTCGGTGCGCTGGAACCAGATGTTCCCGTTCTCGCTGTCGAACGATGTGGCGATCGAGTGGGGTCCGTTGGCGTACTTGGAGCAGTACACGGAGCGGCGGGCCAGCAGGGCGGTGAGCTGGGTGATGCCGATGCCGTAGACCTGCCGGGTGAGGATGTGGTCGACCCGCTCCGCCCTGTCGGGGAAGACTCGGGACAGGCCGTCGGTGAGGCGGCGGGTGATCTCGCGCAGGAACACGCCGGACTTGGTGAACGGGTCGAGGAACGTGACGTTGGGTTCTGCCCAGATGTCGGCGCCGTCGTGGGCGTCGGCCCACCGCTGGGCGAGCAGGTCGAGCATGGCGCCCGCCATCTCGGGTGGGGTGAACACTTCGTCGTTGGACAGGTTCGCGATGCAGGTGAGCACGTCGGGGTTGTGGCCGCGCAGTGCGAAGGGGGCTTGGGTGATGCTCATGCGGCGTTCACCTGCCCGGCCAGGTCTGCCACGGTCATCGTTGGGTAGGTCGTCTGGGGTGCGAAGAGGTCGGCTCCCATGTCGGCGAACAGGGAGCCTTCGGCCTCCCATGCGGAGCGCTGGGTCAGCTCGTCGTAGCGGAAGTCGCGGCGCTGGAACTTTCCCTTGCCCAGGTATCCCCATTCGGCGAACGTGATCGGGCCACCGCTCGGGGTGGTCATGGTCAGGGCGTCACCTTGGACGATGTTGACCTCCAGCACCGCTCGGGCGGCGCGGGCCCAGTCGTCATCCTGGTCGATGCCGAGGAAGGCGTTGAACAGGGTGGCGAGGTTGTCGCGGCATTCGGCGGCGTTGTCGGGTAGGAGTTCGATGCCGTAGGTGCACATGAGGGCGAACAGGGCGTAGTGGCGCTTCTCGAAGTCGCTCTTGCCGTGCTTGGCGGCCACGGTCAGGAGTTTGCGGGTCAGGACGGGGACGAGGAAGTTCCCCGACCCGCAGGCTGGCTCCAGGACACGGGAGTCGATGCGTTCAGATTCTTCTTGGACGAGGTTGAGCATGTCTTCGACCATCCAGGAGGGGGTGAAGACTTCGCCGTGGTCGGCGACGCGCTGCTTGGACTTGACCAGGCGTTCGGTCTCGCTGGCGTTCATCGCCCCTCCTTCCGTTTCGGCTGGGTGCCTGCCTGCTCAGGGTAGGGGCCACCACCGTCATGTGTGTGCGGGCTGTCGCTGGCTGCGGCGCCGGTGCGCACCCACTCGTCGACCTCGGTGGCTTGGCACTTCCACAGGCGCCCGATCTTGTGGGCGGGCATGCCCTTGTCGGCGATCCACGCGTAGACGGTGTCTTTGGTGACGCCGAGGTGGGCCGCGATCTCATCTGTGGACAGCCAGGGCTCGCTCACGAGGTGCCTCCTTGGATCGGTAGGGGCAGCACAGCTCCAAACGGGCCCAGTCTAGCGGATCAGACCGTTTCAGATCGGGTTTGAACGGGAATCAACCGTGTTCGATCCCCGTCGAATGGGGTGTGAGTGCGAGACAATGGGGGTATGGAGAGGATCTTCCCGGGCAGCGCAGGAGCTGTCAGGCAGCGAGCACCGGGGCCGATCCATGTCGAGACGGAGTCCTCCACCAGAGTGGTGGAGCCGGTCGCGTATATGTGCCTGCGGTTCATGCTGGTGCGCGAGGGCCGCCTGTTCGTGCACT
>NZ_JBDNTB010000057.1:0-17097 GCF_047719395.1 Propionibacterium sp. | reverse complement strand
CCGCGCCCTCCCACCACGGCTGCTGCGTCGCCTACACCCTCATCTGGGAAGAGCCATGAATGGGTCCGGGTGATGGGGCTGCCCCTGTGGGTTCTTGCGATTCCTGTGTCCTTGCCGGTGTGTTCGATCAGGTCGAGTGCCTGCGGCGCTCAGATCTGCGAGGTCCGGGATCGTGCTCATGTGTCAAGTCTTGCCGGGACCACTGCACTGTCCGGAGTCCCTGCGAGCCGAACACGTACCTGGCATGCGAGGTCCTCGAGGATCCTGAGTCCTTGAACGCCAGAATCGGTTGCAGGAAGTCACCGGCCTGCTGAGGCTCATCGGCGCCGGAGCACTCACCTCTCACTACGAGTGGCGCGTCGGGGAGGCGTGAGCCCCCTCGCCCCAACCAAACGAGCCATTCACCGGCCATCACTGCTCGGATGTCAATCGGCATTGCACTGGTAGAGGTTCGAGATGGACGCGTCCGTGACCTCGGAGCAGTTCTCCTGCACCCACTCGCGGATCTCGGTCGAGGTACTCGAACTGCTGCTGGAATTGCCCGGCATGCCGCCCATGCCGCCGGCCGTGGGGGCGTTGCTCATCTGACCGAATGCGTTGGACGTTCCGGTCGTGCCATCGCCGCCTCCCGAGGCTGACAAGCCATCCCTGCCCTCGGAGAGGAGCACGTACTTGAGCTGTCCGGACGCCACCATCCTCGTGAACTGGTCCAGGGTGGGCACGGGATCACTACCGCTCCAGCCGCCGATCGGCAGCACCGACTGACCACCTGATTCGATGATGAGATTGGCCGCACTCTGGGCGCCGAACACCGCCACGAGGTATTTCGCGTTGCCCTTGTTCTTCTCCAGGTAACTCAGCGCCTGGGTGGAGGCGCCACCCTGTCCGCCGCCTGTACCGCTCATGCCGCCTGTGCCGTTCTGCATGCTGCCGCTGCCGTCCTGCACACCCCCCAGGCCGCCCTGGCCATTGCCCGTCCCATCGGGGGCACCACCCCTTCCGCCTTGACGATTGGCCATGCCACCTCGGGTGCCGCCCATGCCACCCTGACCTCCCGGGCCACCACCTGCGCCGCCGGAGCCGCCCATCTCCGCCACGCCTCCAGCCACCGGATTCATGTCGCTCGGGTGTGCGAGAGTCACCCCCGACCAGACAGCAGGAGTCAGGAGCAGACCGCCGAGCACCAGCAGAGTCGTCCAGATTCGGATGAGACCACCACGTCGGCGTTCCCAGATGATGAGCCCGATGGCCGCCGCAGCGAGCACGATCTGCACGATTGCGACCGGGATGGAGTATCCGCGATGGACGAACGCAATGCCGAGCGCCGTCAGTGCGGCCACGCCGAGCACTGAGATCTGCGGCCAGCTGACGCCCCGCTGCCGGGCCACACCGAAGGCCAGTCCCACTGTCAGCGCCATGGGCACAGAAAGTGCAGCTGTGTAGAACTGGTGCATTCCGGCCACCGCGGAGAACATCACGAAGAAGGTGACCAACCACACGCACAGGAAAACGGTGAGTGCGCGATTCCAGCGCAGCACCGCAAGGATCACGATGCCGAGAATCGCCGCCGGGATCAACCAGGCGATCTGCCCGGCGAGCTGTTCATTGAACAGCCGGAACACGCTCGCGGATCCGGAGAATGGGGGAGTGAATGAGTTGTAGGCATCGGAATCGGTGCCACTCGACCCGAAGCGGCCCAGGCCGTTGTAGCCGAAGACCATTTCCCATGCACTGTTGTGCAGCGTGCTGCCGATGTAGGGCCGGCTGCTCGCCGGGACGAGGGACACGATGACGATCCAGAAGAGCGACAAGGCCACGCTCACGATTGCTGCCACTGCCGCCTGCCAGAGCTTTCGCAAGAATGCCTGCCGAGTGAACAAATAGGCCAGCGTCAGGGCCGGCAACACCGCCCATGCCTCCAGCATGTAGGTCTGGAAGGATGCCGCGACGCAGACACCGGCAACCATCAACCACCGGAAGCTGCCTCGTTGCAGTGCCTTCGCCGCAGCCCATGCCGTGAGGGCCAGTCCCAGCACGAAGAAGGTTTCAGGCTGGTTCGAGCGCGACACCGCCACCAGAATCGGGGTGACGGCGACGGCGGCACCGGCGAGGATTCCGGCTGTCGGGTTCACCAGGCGTTTTGCTGTGATGGCCACCAACAGGGTTGCACCGACCGCGGCGAGAGCATTCGGCAAGATCACCGTGAGAGTGGAGAATCCGAACACCTTGACGAACAGCGCTGGAATCCAGAACGAACCGGGAATCTTGTCCAGGGTCACCGTGCCTGCAGGGTCGAAGGAGCCGAAGAAGAAGTTGGACCAGTTCTGGCTCATCGACAGCGCGATCGACGCATAGTAGTCCGAACGAGAGCCCGACCAGACACCCCAGGTCGTGAGGCCGATCGCGCAGAGGGCGAGAATGAGCAGACCGGTTCGCCACGCGTTCCAGTGCGGAAGTCGGGAGCGCCCTGTCAGTGCAGCCTGCGATGGTGGAACTGACGCGGGTGTCTTGGCCGATGGGGCTATTGCGGTCATGCGCAGAAGTCAATCTCGGCACCCGTGGTCTCGTCTTGGTGGTTGCTGTGAATCGTCTGTACCGGCATCGGTATTCTCATCACTGGTGTGTCGGGAAGTCTGGTCGACGTCGCTGTCGGCTGCCCGGTCGACAAGAGTCGACCACAGGAGATCCAGTGCCCCACCTGCCCCGCAGCTTCCGCTCGGTTCGTCAACGCACCCGACGCTGGGTGGTGCTGGAGACCTCCAGCGGCCTTCTGCTGGTGATCGCCACCTGTGTGGCCCTGGTCTGGGCCAATTCGCCGTGGTGTGATCTGTATTTCTCCTTGTCCCAGTGGAGTTTCGGGCCGACTGCGGTGCATCTGCACCTCCCGCTGTCGGTATGGGCCACCGATGGGCTGCTCGCCGTCTTCTTCTTCGTGGTCGGCGTGGAACTCAAATACGAAGTGGTCGCGGGGAGCCTCCGGCGGCTCCGCGAGGCGGCGGTTCCGGTGCTGGCCGCAGTCGGCGGCATGATCGTCCCTGCTGGCATCTTCAGCCTCATCGTGCTGGGTACCGGGGACGTGGGTGCGCTGCACGGTTGGGCGATCCCCACGGCCACCGACATCGCCTTCGCCCTGTCGGTGATGGGCCTGTTCGGGCGGGGATTGCCGAGATCGCTGCGAACCTTCCTCATGACGCTTGCCGTGGTCGATGACCTGCTCGGCATCATCGTGATCGCCGTCTTCTACACCTCCGGAACAAACCTGTTCATGCTCGCGGCAGCGGTGGCCGCCGTGGCGGTATTCGGCATGTCGGTGCGGACCCGCCGCCCTTCCTGGATTCTGCTGACCTGTCTCGCCCTGCTGGCGTGGGGGTTCATGCATGCATCGGGGGTGCACCCCACCATCGCCGGCGTGCTGCTCGGGTTCACAGTTCCCGCACGCGGAGTGCACGGCGAAGCCGAACCGAGGACGCATCGATTCGGTGAGGTGGTCGGGCCCTTCTCGTCGGGAGTTGCGCTTCCCGTCTTCGCCTTCTTCGCAGCCGGGGTCACCATCGTGGGCGGTGGCGACGCTGCGGTCTGGTCGCAACCACTGGTGTGGGCAGTCATCGCCGCACTGGTCATCGGTAAACCTCTCGGAGTGCTCGGCATGACGGCGCTCGTCACACGGTGCACCCCGCTGCGTTTGCAGGCCCCGACCAGTCTGCGTGACCTGGTGTCTGTCGGCCTGGTCACCGGGATGGGGTTCACCGTGTCGATGCTCATCGCGCAGTTGTCATTCCCGGACGGCGAGGAGATCAGGGCGGCGAAGATCGGAATCCTTCTCGGCTCACTCATCGCAGCACTGCTGGCCGCCGCTGTGATGCGCCGCGATGCACACCATCGATGGGCCGCAGCAGAATCGTCCGGGACCACCTGATCGGCAGGTCTCGCGCACCTGCCTCGTCGCTACAGTGATGTTCAGCCTCCGGTTCCCCAGGCGTGACACTGGGTCATTCCGGAAAGTGACACGGGCATGGTCCCTCACCGTCCGAGATGCTCCATGCCGCAGAGAACTCAATGTCCCAGAGAACCGAATGTCCCAGAGAGGAGACATCATGTGCCGCTGGCTGGCCTACCTCGGAAGTCCGATCCCCATCGGGGATGTGCTGCTCAAGCCGAATCACTCGCTCATCGACCAGAGTCTGGTGGCGCGGGAGCTCTATGTTCCCTGTGCCGGTACATCTCCGGTGCGCTACCGCCCGGAGCCGACCAACGGCGACGGTTTCGGAATCGCCTGGCAGGGGCGGGCGGGCATCATGGCGCAGTACCGTCAGACCTCACCGGCCTGGGACTCCCAGAATCTGCGTCATCTGGCCGTGCAGATCGAGTCCGGCTGCTTCTTCGCCCATGTGCGCTCGGCGCCCGGGGGGTCGATCTCCGACCAGAACTGCCATCCCTTCGTGCACGACGGCTGGGCCTTCCAGCACAACGGGGAGATCCGCGATTTCGCGGTGGTCAAGCGCGAACTCACCTTCGACGTCGATCCGCAGCTGTACCCCTACATTCTCGGCAGCACCGACTCCGAGGTGTGCTTCTTCTTGGCTCTGACCTATGGCCTCGCCAGCGATCCTGTTGCGGCGTTCAACCGGATGGTCACCCGGGTGGAGCGAGCACGCAAGGAGCACCAGCTCGCCGAGTCATTCCGTGCCACCATGTGCGCCTCCGATGGCGACCGGCTCGTCGTGCTGCGCTGGGTGAGCCCCGATGCTTCGGACGAGCGGGCACCCTCGCTCTTCCATTCCACTGGCGCGCAGAGTCTGCGCGCAATCGACGGTTCTGCCACCTACCTTCCGGAGGATGCGCAACTCGTGGTCTCCGAGCCCTTGGAGCTGCACTGGAGCAGGCGTACCTGGCGTGCGATTCCCGATGGCACGATAAGCGTCTTCGAGACGGGCAGGGAGCCAGTCTTCTCACCGGTGGAACTGGCTGCATGAGCCGGTGAATGTCCAGCTCGGTCGACAGCCGGATCTCAGGCCACAGGATGTAGCACGGCCTCAGAGAGCACCGAGAGGTAGTCGTCAACTCTGCCGATCAGGATGTCGCCCACGGCCTTCATCAGCGGAAGCTTGTCCAGCAGCCCGTCGTCAAGCTGCTCGGCGAAGAGCAGCGCCAGCCGGCTGGCGACGATGCCTTCCACGCTCTGCTGCCGCTTGAGCATCTCGTCGCGCGCCTGCACAGGTGTGGCGCCGCGGCCGATGCGAAGCCCGTACTGGTAGTTGCGTCCGTTGCGCCCGGTGACCTCCAGATCGCCTGCGCCGGCGAGTCCGAAGGCGGTGTGCTCATCGCCCCCGAGGTCTTGGCCGAAGGCCGACATCTCCCGTAGTGCCTGGACGAACAAGGCCGCGCGCAGATTCGCGAGGCTGACCTCGTCGCGCTCGCCGAGGCCTTCCGCGATGCCCAGTGCGATGGCATAGAGATTCTTCAGCGGAGCGCAGACCTCGACGCCGACCTCGTCCCCACTGGGCTCGATGACGTAGACCGGAGTGGAGCAGGTCCTGGCATAGTGCTGAGCCAGCGAGATGTCATGGCAGGCGAATACCGGAGCCGTCGGCCGCCCGGTGGCGCACTCATTGGCGATCACGGGTCCTGCGATGGTGACGATCGGCGGCATTTCGGAGCCGGTCTCCGAGGCGACCCTGCGCAGGGTCTCCGACATGAGCCTCACGCGGCCGTCCTCCACCTGGCTGAAGCCCTTCGACGTGAGCCACACAGATTCCGCCGAACCGAGGTACTTCAGAATCCTGCGGGTCGTGCGTGGCACCGCGGACGACAACAGGGCCATCACCACGACGTCGGTGCCCTCCATGCATTCGCCGATCTGTCCAGGGCGGAAGAGCTTCACCTCCTCGGGGACTGGCACGCCGGTCCGCGGGTGGGCCTTGCCGGTCTCCAGCAGATCCAAGGTGGCGTCGTCGAAACGCGAGCCCCACAGCCGCACATCGCATCCAGCGTCCACCAGCGGACGACACTGCGCCGCACCCATCGCTCCCGCGCCCAAGATAGTGATCGTCGGCACCCCGGCCCCCAAGCATTCGGTCTGGGACGCACCTCGACTGTGCGTCGTCGGCCCCACGCTATCGCGCCCGCAAAGAATGAGACGGTCCTGCCACAGGCTGGCGGAGGTGGTCCGATCAGTCCTCGGAGGTCTGTCCCCGGTTGCGGGAGGCATGCTGGCACGGCGGGCTGATCGGTGTGAGTGGGCCCAAACCCAATTCGCGTTCGATGATGGCGCCGACTGCACCATCGCAATTGGCGCCTGCGATCGGATATCCCGCACGCAGCACGACAGGATGTGCACCGGCCATCACATAGGGATGCCCCACCAGGCGCAGCATCTCGAGATCATTGGGCATGTCTCCGAAGGCCATCGCCTGGTCGGGGCACAATCCCTGCTGGGCCAGCACGGCACGCAATGCCGAGGCCTTGGACACCCCGGGTGCGCTGCATTCCACGAAGCCGGCTGCACGCGAGAACGAAAAGGTGGGGTGAACCCTGCCCGCAGAGGCACGCTCGCACAGGGCGGCCAGGGGTTCGGTCGGCGTGGAGGCGGACACCGCGATCACCTTGACGACGGCATCGTGGGTGACCAGCTGGCCGAACGGCGCCAGGATCCCGGGCCGCTCCTGGTCCTGCGACTGCCCTCTCTGCACGTTCAAGAACAGTTCGTCGGCCCCCCAGCCGCCGTGCGCGAACTCCACGGCGAAGCAGGCATCCGGAACCAGGGGCACCAGATCAGTGCCGAAGCCGAATGCGTCCTGGGGTTCGATGGCCCGGTAGGTCAGCACACGTCCGCGCCCAGGATCGAGTACGAGGGCGCCGTTGCTGGCGATCAGCGTGTAGCCGATGTCCAGCAGCGGCTGCAGGAGCCCGGTCCACCGGCTCGGCCGTCCGGTGGCGAAGACGATGTGCACGCCATGGCGGGAGGCTTCCCGCACCGCCGCCACGCAGCGCGGGTGCAGACCATGGTTTGCATCCAGAAAGGTGCCGTCCAGGTCGCTGGCGACCAGCCGAATGTCGTTGAGTTGGGTGTCGTTGAGGTGGAGGTCCTTGCCGCACCCTTGAGCCGCGCGGCCCTCGCCCGGGGCGTGGTCCATCACAACTGCGATTCGGGGTTGGTGGGCGTCTGCGTCGTGGTCGCGGTTCCGGAGCCCGGCGCACCCATGGAAGGAGTTTGGACCGGGGAGTCATGACTGCCCGGAGAGGATGGCTGACCCGAGGATTCACTGGGCGACGCGGACTGCGAGTCGGACTCGCTGCCCGAGGGCGTCGGCGATTCGCTCTGGCTGGGCGAGCCCGACTGGGAGCCGGATCCGGATGGCGACTCGGACTGGTTCGGCGACGGCGAGCCGCTCTGCGGGCTGCTCTCAGAACTCGTCGACGAGCCGGTCACGGGAGCCGAGGGTGATTCCGGCGGCCTGTTCTGGAAGATCAGCACCGCGATCAGCAGAGCAAGCGAACCAAGCAGCACCATGAGCAGCCAGCTGGCCAGCAGCGGCACCCAACTGGCCCGATCCTTGTGCCCAGGCCACGGCATCGGCCAGGAACGCCACACGCCGGGACGAGAATTCCCGGCCCAGGGCAGGGTGAAGGCCGGCCCCGCCACATTGCCGAGCTGTGAGGTACCCGACAGGTCCACGGTGCGCAGCAGCCGATCCGCTTCGGCCAGCGCGGCAGGGGAGTCGTCCCAGGCCAGCGCCACCCACGGCGCGGCGGGCGAAGGATTGGCGGCTACCGGATTGTCGGGGCCGTTGCGGAACAGATGGGCCAGCCGGCCGTCGTCCTGCCCCTGACCGCCGCGCGCCACCACCGTGTCGGCGTGCATCCGGTTCACCTCGCCGGCCAGCCGGTCACGAGCCGCGGCATCCTTGGCGGCACCGTCGGCCAGCACAAGCAGCATCACATGGGGCTGACCTTCGGCATGGGCCAGATAGACCACACCGCCTGCCCGAGCCACCAGCCGCGAATCGAGCCAGAAACCGTTGATCTTCGGCGGATCGGTGGCCAGCAGGGGATAGGAGTCCACGGTCGGGGCGGGCGGAAAGGCATCTTCCCCCGTCGCTGTGGTGTTGTTCTCCGACTCGGACATCGCATCCATCTCACCACAACTACCGGGCACACCGAAGTGTGTCCCCGTTTCGCTGTGCATTGACTGTCTGCGAGCTGTGTCTTCGGGCTCAACCCGACCGGCGGGCCCGATCACCCTTCTCATGGCAGATGCCACGGGTATGGTTGCCAGCGACCCCGACCCTGTGCCCGCCAGGCATCCGAGCTGTCCAGGAGAGTTGACTTGAGCACTGACACCGAAAATCGCCTGAGTGTCCCGGACGCAGCAGCCCTGCTCGGCACTGCGATCGGCCAGGTGCAGCAGGTCATCGTCGGCCAGGAGCACATGGTCGAGCAGCTCATGGTCGGCCTGCTCTCCAAGGGCCACATTCTGCTTGAGGGCGTTCCCGGTACCGCGAAGACCCTTGCGGTGCGTACTTTCGCCACTGTGGTCGGCGGCTCCTTCGCACGCATTCAGTTCACCCCCGACCTGGTGCCCTCCGACATCGTGGGAACCCGCGTCTACTCGGCCTCCAAGGAGACCTTCGACGTCGAGCTGGGTCCGGTGTTCACCAATTTCGTGCTCGCCGACGAGATCAACCGCGCACCCGCCAAGGTGCAGTCGGCCATGCTCGAGCTGATGGCCGAGAAGCAGGTGTCCATCGCCGGAACCAGTCATCCGGTGCCCGATCCCTTCATCGTGATCGCCACCGAGAATCCCATCGAATCCGAGGGTGTCTACCCGCTGCCCGAGGCTCAGCGCGACCGCTTCCTGCTCAAGGTGGACGTGCCCTATCCCAAGGGCAACGAGGAACTCGAGATTCTGCGGCGCATGTCGGTCCGCCCCCCGTTGGCCGCCCCGGTGCTCGGCCCGGCACAGACCGAGCAGCTGCAGGACATCGCCTCCAGCGTGTTCGTGCACAACCTGGTCGCCGAGTACATCGTGCGCCTGGTGCTGGCCACCCGCGATCCTGCGCAGTTCAACATGCCCGATCTCACCAAGGTGATCCAGATCGGCTGCTCCTCCCGCGCCACGCTCGGCCTGGTGAGCGCCGCCCGTGCGGTGGCGCTCATTCACGGTCGTGACTACGTGCTTCCCACCGACGTGCAGGCTGTCGCCCTCGATGTGATGGCGCACCGGCTGATGCTCACCTTCGACGCGATCGCCGACAATGTGAACCCGGGGCAGGTCGTCGAACGCGTGCTCGCGATGGTTCCTGCTCCCACCCCGGTGTGGAACTCGCAGTCCCAGAACGCCCGGCAGACTCGCGGCCAGCAGCGTCGCGACCCCGACACTGGTCGCGCGGCGTCGTGACCTCCGGCACCCCTGACTTCGAGCCACCGCAGCAGACCGCGGGCGCGCGGGAACTCGGGGCTGTTCTCTCGGTCCTGCGGGAACCCGGCGGGCCGACACTGTCCCTGCGATCACTGGCCCCCGAAGCGGCCCTGCGTCGTCTCGAACTGACCATCGTCAGGCGTCTGGAAGGATTCCTGCAGGGCGATCACCTGGGCCTGCTGCCGGGCCCTGGTTCAGAACTCAGCGATGCCAGGGTCTATGTGCCCGGCCAGGACGATGTGCGACGGATGGACTGGGCCGTCACCGCGCGCACCACGGTTCCGCACGTGCGCGACACCACCGCCGACCGGGAACTGGAGGTGTGGGCCCTCCTGGACGCCACCCCGTCGATGAACTGGGGCACCGGTGGCGTGACCAAGCGAGACCTGGGTATCGCCGCGATCGCGACCTTCGGATTCATCAGCCAGAGCATGGGGGATCGGTTCGGTGGTCTGGTGATGCACAGCGACGGCATCACCCGTACTCCCGCCCGCGCAGGGCGCACCGCCCTGCTGGGCATGCTCGGCCGGATGCTCCAGGACCCCATCGAGCACGACCGTTCCGGCGGCACGGTCGACCTGGCCCAGGGCATCGAGGCCCTCGTGCGCGCTCAGCAGCGGCGCGGCATGCGGATCGTCGTCTCGGACTTCCTCACCCCCGGCGATGCGGAGGTCGACTCCTCGAAACCGCCGTCGTGGGAACGTGCTCTCAGGCGACTCTCGGTGCGCAACCAGGTGCTGTGCGTGCAGGTGCTCGACGCTGCCGAGATCGACTTCCCCGATGTGGGCGAGATCATGCTGCGCGACCCAGAGACCGATTTCGCGCGCTTCGTGAACACCAGCGACCGACGCTCCCGGCAAGCCATGGACCGGGCCAGCCGTGCCCAGCGCGACAGGATCACAGCAGCGATTCGGCGATCCGGTGCAGGCCATGTACTGCTGCGCACCGACCGCGACTGGGTGACCGACATCGCCCGCTTCGTGCTGACTTACCGGCGCACGGCCGCGGTGATCTCCCAACCACCGCAGGGGGCGAGCCGCTGATGGACACTGCAACGCGCGTGCTGCTGTGGGAGTTCCAGCGTCCCGGACGGCTGTGGGCCATACTCGCCGCCCCAGTGCTGGCGATCGTCTATGTGCTGATCCTGCAGTTGGCCAGGCGGCGGGGAATCCGCTACACCAACACCGGTCTCGTGGCGGCGGTCATGCCGCACCAGAACCAGTGGAAGCGTCACCTTTCGGTCGCGATGGCACTGTGCTCGCTGGTGATGATCGGCGGCGCCTGGGCCAAACCCGTGGCCGTGGTGAATGTGCCCCGCGAACGCGCCACGATCGTGCTGGTGATGGATGTCTCACGCTCAATGACAGCCACCGATGTGAGCCCCACAAGGCTCGATGCTGCGAAGAAATCGGCGACCCAGTTCGTCAGTTCGTTGCCGGCCCAGTACAACGTCTCGCTGGTGGTGCTCTCGGGGCACCCGAGCATCCTGGTGCCACCCACGGTGGACCGCGGGGTGCTCAACCAGGCGATCAGCAAACTGCAGGTCGCCGACGGCACGGCGATCGGCCAATCCCTCACCGAGGGTTTGGATGCGATCGCGCAGGCCCCGAAAGGCGAGGACGGGAAGCCTGCCCCCGGCGTGATGGTGCTGCTGTCAGACGGCGGCGAGACGTCCGGCGGAGATCCGCTGGGGGTTGCCCAACAGGCCAATGACAAGGGTGTGCCGATCTCGACCATCGCCTTCGGCACCCAGAACGGCTATGTCGATCTGGATGGCAAGCGGTACAACGTGGCTCCAGATACGGCCCTGCTCGCCAAGATCGCCCAGACCAGCGGTGGACGCGCCATGACCGCCGACAGCGCCGGTCAGCTCGACAATGTTTACAAGGACCTGCGCTCCGACGTCGGCTACGAGAAGGAACGCACCGAAGTGACCGCCCAGTGGGCGCTGTACTCGATGGCCTTCGCGGTCATCGCCAGCCTGGGAGTGGTCTCGATGGCGGCGAGGTGGCCATGATCGTCCCGATGCCCATGATCCTGCCCCTGTTGAGCTTCATGGATCCTGGCCGGCTGTGGTGGCTGGCCGTGCCGGTCGCGCTGGCCCTGCTGTACCTCGGCCTGCTCTACAAGAACCGGGCTTCGCGCGGAAGTGACGCCCTGCTGCGCCGCATCCTGCCGAGGGACGCGCTGTGGAAGCGGCATCTCTCGGTGATCGCCTCGCTCTTGTCGCTGGCCTCGTTGGTGGTTGCCTATGCCCGGCCACAGACCATGACCAATGTGCCGCGCGATCGCGCCACCATCGTCGTCGCCATCGACGTGTCGCGCTCCATGATGGCCACCGATGTCACCCCGACAAGGCTGGACGCCGCCAAGGACGGCGCAAATCAGTTCATCAACACGCTGCCGGCCAATTTCAATGTGGCATTGGTCGCCTTCGCCGGAACAGCGGAGATCAAGATGCCGCCCACCACTGACCGCAGTGCCGTGCAACGGGCGATCGATGCCTTGACCCTGCAACCCTCGACCGCCATCGGGGAGGGCATCTACACGTCACTGCAGGCACTCACCCTCGCCCCCGAGGACCCTCAGCATCCCGACGATCCGGCACCAGGCGTGATCGTGCTGCTGTCCGACGGCGCGACCAATATCGGCCGGGATTCCGCCGGTGCCGCCGAGCAGGCGAAGAAGCAGAACGTGCCCATCTACACGATCGCCTACGGCACACCGGGTGGCTATGTGTACGAGAACGGGGTGCGCCAGTCCGTGGCGGTCGACCATGCGGAACTGGCAGATGTGGCGCGGATATCTGGCGGTAAACCCTATTCGGCGGACTCGCTGGACAAGCTCTCCTCGGTCTATCGGACCATCACTCAGCAGATCGGCTACGTCAAGGAGCCGCACGAGATCACCGATCGCTACGCCGGGATAGCACTGCTTCTCGCCTTCCTGGCCGGTGTCGGCGTGATATCACTGGCGGCGAGGTGGCCGTGAGCCAGCAGGACGGGAAGACCATGACGAACATGCAGCAGGAACAGACGGAAGCAGATGCGCAGGACCAGCCGGGGAGGGACGCGGAACAGGCGGAACGGGCTGTGGAGCATCGCGTCGCCACCGTGTGGGAGCAGATCGGCCAGGCCTGCACCGCTGCCGGGAGGCCGCGGGAATCGGTGCGGCTGCTGCCGGTCAGCAAGAGGCATTCCGTCGAGGCGATGCGCCGTGTGAATGTGGTCCTTGACGCCCTGGCAGCCCGTAATGGATTGACCATCTCATCGCAGTCCGCACGGCTGTACGGCGAGAACCACGTGCAGGAGATCGTCGCGAAGTCCGGCGAGATCGGCGCCGATGAGGGCATCAGCATGGCGCTCATCGGCCATCTGCAGTCCAACAAGGTGAACGCGGTGGCAGGGCTCGTCGAAGAGTTCCAGGCTCTCGACTCCCTGAAGCTGGCGGCCAAGCTCGACAGAAAGTTGTCGTCCTTGGGACGCTCCCTGCGGGTTCTGGTGGAGGTCAACACCTCGGGCGAGGCCAACAAGCATGGTGTTCCTTTCGACCAGGCGCTGGACCTGTGCGGCCGGCTCGGCGACTTCGATTGCCTGGACGTGCAGGGCCTCATGACCGTCGCCATCAACTCACCCGATCAGGCAGTCGTGGGAGCCTGTTTCGATCGGCTGGCTGAATTGCAGAAACAGCTGCGCGACGATGCCGTGCTCAGTTCTTCCTGGCCCGAGCTTTCCATGGGCATGAGCGGTGACTTTCCGCTGGCGATTGCCCATGGCGCCACCACGGTGCGCATCGGCACGGCACTGTTCGGGCCGCGTGACTACGACCTCAACCGCTGAAGCCCACCAGTCACGATCTGAGGTTCTCCACGTGCAACGTCGGCAGATCATCGTCTGCCGGAATCCCGAACAACTGTGCGAAGAAGCTCAGTTCGCACTCCAGCACCCGGCGCCTGGTGGACGGCTTGCGGAAGCCATGCCCCTCACCTTCGAAGAGCACCAGGGCCACCGGCAGGCCACGCTCACGCACAGCATCAGCCATCGATTCCGCCTGATCGGGCGGCACCACCGGATCCTCGGCGCCCTGCATGATGAGTATCGGTGTGGCCAGCTGGTCGAGATGGTTGATGGGGGAGCGCTCCTCGAAGACCTCGCGAGCCTGCGGCCACGGCCCGATCAGCCCATCGTTGTAGTGCGCCTCGAACTTGTGGCCGCCGTCCTGCAGAGCCACCAGATCTCCGATGCCATATCTGGAGACCCCTGCGGCGAAGACATCGGAGCGGGTCAGGCAGGCGAGCACCGTGAAACCACCGGCGCTGCCGCCCATGATGACAATCCGGCGCGGGTCGGCCAGCCCACGTAGGCCGAGCATGCGCGCACCATCGAGGCAGTCATCGACATCGACTATGCCCCACTGCCCGCGCAGCCGCTCGCGATAGGCCCTGCCGAACCCGGCTGAACCGGCATAGTTCACGGCAAGCACGGCGTAACCCCTGGATGTCCAGAAAGCCACCTGCGAGCTGTACTCGTCCGTGGCAGTGCCCGTGGGCCCGGAGTGCACTGTGAGGATGGCCGGTGGCAGTTCGCCCTCAGGGCCTTGAAAATCGGCGTTGTGCGGAGGGAAGAACCATGCCTGCACCTGTCCGTGACGGCCCTCGAATATCAATGAGTCCGCCTTCGGAGTCACCGCTGGATCAGGATCTGACGCCGGGCAACGCACCGTGCTCGTGGCCCACCCGTGAGAGACGGCAGAGGATCCCTCCCCGCGCCGTGCGGCATGGTCCTGCCTCTCGCTGATCCGCACGACAGCTGGGGGGCCGCTTGGACGCTTGACAAGGGCATACAGCTGGTTTTTGCATACGGTCAGCCCGTCGACCGCTGAGAACCGCGCGATTCGCCGGGTATCGCCATCGGTCAGACTCATCTGAGCCAGCCAGCAGACCCCCTGGTCGCGCAGCTCGTAGTACACGTCGTCGTCCAGCACTGCGAAAGAGCGACGGCCCACCTGCCACATGGCCTGGTCGCCATCGAAGGGCTCCGTGACAACCGCTTCTACGCGGTCGGCGGCAGGCCACCAGCAGTGCAGATTCCACCACCCCGATTCGTCGGACATGAACAGCAGCGAGCCATCCGGCATCCAGCGGGGGTGTTGTACCGATACGCCGTTCTCGGGACGTGCCGTGCCGCCCGCCACGATGCGCGGGGATTCCACGCGCAGCGATTCCAGGCCCTGAGCCCCATCGCCCACAAGATCGGCCACCACAAGGCGCGTCGCATCCCAGGGCATCGACGGATGGTCCCATTCGATCCACGCCAGGCGTCCCTGGCCGTCCCAGGCTGGATCGGCATAGAAGTCCGCGCCGGAGGCCAGCGGCATGCCCACAGAAGGCTCTGCGCCTGCGGAAGGCCAGGGTAGGGCGACGAGTGTGGTTACGGCCTCGCCGTGGGCGCTGTGGTCCTCCCGCACCGCGAGCACACAATGCTGCTGCCCGGCGCAGGGCAGCAGCGCCGCATAGCGGTACATGTCAGACGCCGGAGTAAGGGCCACCGCCTCTCCGTCGTCAACCCGACCCATCACCTGACCGGCTGTCTGGTCGCACCACACCACGGCGCCACCGGCCGCGCCCCAGGAGCCACCGCCGTACTCATGCACCCTTGTCCGCACCGAACAGGGTGCCGGGGTCAACTCCTCGATTCGGCCATCACGCCAGCGCACCAGGGTGAGCCGGACATCTTCTCCAGGCGTCGACTCCAGCCAGTACAGGTTCTCCCCGTCGCTGCCCAGCTCACGCAGGCTCACATCGGAGGCGACCGCCTCATCGAGGGTGATCGGCGAGGGCCAGGTTCCGAACGCCACGGTGCGTCCTTGAACGGGCTGGTCGGGCGAGCACGTCATGGCCGCCACCCTAACCGCCGCACATGCGGTGGAGCGACCGAAAACAGTGAAACCAGCTTCATTGGTTGAAACCAGTTGGCGTGTCGTCGCTCAGGGGTGCACACTCAGGGGCACAACCGAAGACATCGTCCGGAAACTCGTGGACAGGCTGCTGGGGAAGGCACACCTGAACGACGAGAGGAACCGGAATGGTGAACACATTTCGTGGCGTGGTCTACATCCACTCCGCGGTGGCCGCGCTGTGCCCACACATCGAGTGGGCGATCGGCGCTGCGCTGGGTCGTGCCGAGCACTGCGAATGGACGCGACAGGGCGCCGCGCCGGGGCTGCTGCGCACCGAACTGCCGTGGTCGGGGAAGGAGGGCACCAGCGAAGCGCTCGTCTCTGCCCTGATGCGCTGCCGCGAACTGCGATTCGAGGTCACCCGTGACGCAGCCACGGGCACGGGGGAGCGATACAGCTTCACGCCCGCCCTCGGGGTGTTCCATGCCCTCACCGATGCAGCCGGCAATGTCCTTGTCGAGGAGGACCAGTTGCGCGCCGCGATCCTCCGCGAATCCCTCGGCGGCAAGGACATTCGTACTACCCTTGAGGGACTGCTCGGCGCTCCCTGGGACGACGAGCTGGAGATCTTCCGGCAGGCCGGCGAGAACTCCTCGGTTCGCTGGATGAGCCGGGCAGTCTAGCCCGGGGCCGTGCAACCAAGGGAGAGGATGCGCCGTGACGACTGCCCGGGTCGGCCATCTGGTCACTCCTGACGGTGAGCGTCTGCTGGTGCGTACCTGGTTGTCGCAGGGCACACCCAGGGCCGTTCTGCAGATCTGCCACGGCATGGCCGAGCACTCCCGCCGCTACGGCGAGTTGGCAACCACGTTGGCCGATGACGGTTGGGTCGTCGTGGCCCATGATCACCGCGGGCACGGCGGGACAGCCCGCACCCCCCAGCGGGCGGGCTGGTTCGCCCGCGAGGACGGCTGGAATGTGGTCGTCGACGACGTGCACAGGGTGCGCGCCCGCATCGCTCAGGATCACCCCGGACTGCCGGTCTTCCTGCTTGGCCATTCGATGGGAAGCCAGATCGCCCGCGACGCGGCCATCCGATGGTCGGATGAATTCGACGGGCTCGCGCTGAGCGGTCCGAATGCCGCGATGGGCTGGCGGGTCCGTCCCTCAGCCTGGGTGGCATCTCTCGTCGGTAAGGCGCGCAATCCCAGGCGCCCGTCCGTGCTGCTGGACAAACTCGGCACAGGCGGCTTCAACAAGGCGATCAAGGAGCGCCGCACCGACTTCGACTGGCTCAGTACCGACGAGGCCGAGGTGGACGCCTATCTGGCCGATCCTTGGTGCGGGTTCACATGCACCCCGAGCTTCTTCCAGGACATGATCACCGGCTCGGTCCGCGTGAATGACCAGGGCCTGGTCGGCCTGGTGCGCCCGGATCTTCCGGTGCTGGTCATGGCGGGCACCGAGGATCCGGTGGGCAAGGGTGCCGCGACGGCCCGCTCCGTGGTGAAGCAGTACCGCAAGGCCGGGCTGGACGATGTCACCCTGGAGCTGTGCGAGGGAGACCGTCACGAGGTCTTCCACGAGATCGATCGCGCCGAGAACATCGCAGTGCTGCGCGCCTGGCTCGACGAGAAACTGACCAGTTGAACCACCACTGAGAGGGGAGAAATGGCCCGCCGGGGGTGCCGGGGCGGGGCGGTGGGTGGTGGGGGCCCCCGGGGGGGGGCGGGGGGGGTGCGGGTTGGTGTGGGTGGGGGTTGGGGTTTAGGCCATGTTGG
>NZ_JBDNTB010000056.1:0-17597 GCF_047719395.1 Propionibacterium sp. | reverse complement strand
TGTTGAACAGACACGGTTCCCCCTGTGCCCCCGGTCCCTGACGACTGGACGCCCGGTGCGGCCTGCTGGACTGCCGCGGCACCCGCGACGGTGTTCCCGGTGACGGCGGAGGAGCCCAGCCGCCACCCGGCGATCACGATCCCGAGCGACGCGATGACAGAGACTGTCGTTGCTCTCCTGCTCACAGCCCGAACCTTTCGTCGTGGAATTGTTCGTCCGGCAGGCCGCAGGCGCGGGCATCGGCGTGGACGGCGTCCATGAATCCCTCCGGTCCGCAGACGTAGACGTCCGAGTGGAGGATCCACGGCGCGAGATTGCCGAGCCTCAACCCCGGCTGGGAGACACTCACCCAGCTGCCCCGGGCGTGGTGCCCGACGACGGTGACCAGTCCGACATGGCGACGCCGGCACAACTGCGCGATCTCGTCGTAGAGGTAGAGCTCCTGGGGTCGCGAGGCCCGGAGCACGACCAGCGCCCGGCCTGGCAGCACCTGGGCCTCCTCGAGCAGCGCCCGGATCGGTGCAATGCCCACTCCGGCGCCCACGAGGACGAGCCCCGGCTGGCTTCTGGCCCGTTCCCCGAAGACACCGTAGGGGCCCTGGATGAACACCGGGGTGCCATTCCGCACCTGCTGGAGCGCACGGGTCCCCCGTCCCAGGGCCCGCACCGTGATCCTCAGCCGGTGGTTGCGGACCGAGGCGCTGGCCGAGAAGGGATGCGCGTGGGTCCACAGACCAGGCGCGAGGAAACGGAAGCTGAGGAACTGCCCGGCCCGCACGTCGAGCTCACCGAGTCGGCTTCCGGTCATCTCGATGCACGTGACGTCCGGTGCGATGTGCTGCACCCGGCTCACGACGAGACGCTGCCGCCAGGAGGTGACCACGGGCAGGATCATCCGCCAGCACACCAGGCAGAAGACGCTGACGAGAAGCATGGTTGCCCAGTACCAACGCGCCGGGCCCTGGGCGAAGACCTGCCCCGCCGTGAACTGGTGCGGAATCGCGGCGAGCACCGCGATGTAACTGACCAGGTGCACGCCGTGCCAGACCTCACGCGGCAGCTTCAGCCTCACCGCCGCGGCCGAGCTGAGCCCGACCAGGCCGAACAGGAAGATGGAGACGACGGCAAGTGCTGTGTCGCGCACGCTCGCGAGCATCCAGAGCTCACCGACGAGGCCCCCGGTGAGGGCCGTCGCGTTGGCGAGGACCAGGAAGATCCCGTGGCAGATGAGCAGTGTGATCATCGAGACGTTGAGTTGCCGGTGCCGAAGGATCGCCCGGTCATGTCCGATGCTGTGGTCGACATAGGGGATGCGCGCGGCGAGCAACAGCATCTCGCACAACAGGGCCGTTCCCACGAGTCCGCAGAACACGCCCAGCGAGTGCACACCTGACCGCAGGTCGTTCACACCGGCGACGCCACCCTGGGCCAGCCAGATGCCGACGGGGATCACGATGAGGAGTACCCCGACCACATCCACCACGTCGCGGCGGGCACGGTGGCCGGCAGACCGTCTGCCCAGTTCCAGCAGACGAGGAGGATCAGCGGTGATGTCCGGAGATTCCCTGCGCCGAGGTTGAACCGTCATGGTCCCCACATTGGCAGGAGCCGCTGTTGGGTCGCTGTCCCCCTGGACCGATCCGGCCCATCGATCGCTGCCATTGATCCTTCGGCCCCGCGCGGCATCAGGGCGGCCCGAGGCGGAGAACCTCGTCGGGTTCGGTTCCATCACAGGACCCCCGCTCGCCCGACCGGGTGGAGCCCCGGTGCAACCGTAGGGTTCACCCGGACTCGGAGATTCCTGCCATCTGCACACCGTGGTGTGCGATCCGGGCACCTCCGAAGCAATCCTTGGAAACTCATGGGACGAGAGTCCGGTCGTTTCCTGTGAGACAGCTGTGTTCCTCATCCGGCATTCATCGAGTGTTCCCGGAGCGCACCCGAGACGGTCCCTGCGTCCGTCCGAGGAGAGCGATCCGTCCGCTCAGGGACGCAGCCGCTCCTTGAGATCCGGGGGCAACAGCAGGGCACGCTCGATGAGCGCATCCATCGTCACGATCGTCACCGCCTGCCCGGCGAGGATGCCGAAGACCACGAGCATCTGTGAGGCCCCCGCCTGAAGGGGGGTGCCACCGCCGAGCAGGACACCGACGAAGGCGCCGGGCAGGGTGACCACGCCCACGGTCCGGGTGCTGTCGATGCTGGGGACCAGCGCTTCGCCTCTGATCGGTTCGAGGACGAGGCGGATCGCGTCCCGTCGTGGGAAGCCCAGTGACAGTGCGGCCTCATACGTGGAGATCCCGGCCCGAAGCTCGGGGAAGGCTCGCCGCCCACCCAGGGTGTGCGCGGTCATCATGTTCCCCACGATGATGCTGCCGATGGGCAGCAGGGCATATCCGTCGAAGGGGGCCGTGCCGGTGAGGAAGACGATGAGGAGCACCGGCAGCACGCCGGCAGCCATCGCCAGGGCGCTCCACTGCCAGGTCCTGGTGCTTTCCACCCGGCGAACCGTCGTGTACACGGCGACGATGAACATGGCCAGCACGAACAGCGCCGAGCTCCACACGTGACTGATGGCAGCCACGACGATGAAGGAGACCGCGAGGAGCTGGACCACGGCCCGCGCACCGGCCCGCAGCAGCGCCGGGACGAACCCCCACCGGCCCAGCCACGAAGCCACCGAGGCGAGGACGAGGAGCAGGAGGAGCGCACCGACGAGTTGAAGACTCGGATTGATGGACACGTCAACATCGTGTCCCATCAGGTGTGATCCGCGTGACCCGGGTGGATCTGGGTTCTAAGGCGGCTCCAATGCCGGTCCACCTAGCGTGGATCCCATGCACTCCGGATCGCCCACCACCCTCACGCCCACAGACCGGCAACGACCCGACGTGTCGGCGGACACCAGGCACACCACCCGGCTCCAGCTGGCCTGCGGTACGACGGCGCTCGTGATTCTTGCGGCGCTGGGGCTGCTCATCGTGCGTCCCCACCTGGCAGGGCCGGAGACAGCCCTGCTCAACCGGTTCGTCACGGCGGGCCCGGACTGGCTCGGTTCCCTCGCCGTGGTGCTCTCGGCCGTGTTCGCCCCGTTCGGTGCGGTGGTCATCGCCTGTCTGGTGGGGCTCGCAGTGATGCTCGGCGGCGGCCTCGTCAAGGCCCTGCACTACTGGTGGGTCGTCGGCGTGGTCGTGCTCGTCGCCACGGCGGTCAAATTCGTCGTGCATCGGCCCAGACCCGATGCGAACCTCCTGGTCGTCGCGCGCGCCCCGGAGACCGGCTCGCTGTCCTTCCCCTCCGGCCACACCGTCTTCGCGACCGTGCTCGTGCTCGCGTTGGCCTTCGTCGTGACGACCAGGACCCGGCGGGTACTCGTCGTCGCACTGGCCTGTGTCGCCGGCATCACCATGGGTTTCACGCGGCTGTACGTCGGGGCGCACTTCCCCAGTGACGTCCTGGCCTCCTACGTCTGCGTCGCCGCGGGAACGGCCATCGCGCAGGCTGGCTGGTCACGATTCGTCGGGCCCCTGGTGACGACACTGCACGAACACGACAAGTGCGGTATGGCACGGGCCAGCTAGCCTCAACCGCCTGCCGGGAGCCCGCTCCCCCATGGCCCGCCCGTCCATGGCCCGTCCGTCCATGGCACTGTGGTACGGACGCATCCGGGGGGAAACTGATGAGACTGCTGGTGGTCGAGGACAACGACCGGCTCCGCACCGCACTCGCGCAGGGCCTGACCTCGCGGGGCTTCGTCGTCGACGTGTGCCCCACGGGGCCCGAGGGCGCCGCGATGGCGACCTATGAGACCTACGACTGCATCGTCCTGGACATCATGCTGCCGGGGATGAACGGTTACGACGTGCTCAAGAGGGTGCGGGCCCACGACCCGGCCGTCCCGGTGCTCATGCTCACCGCCAAGACCGGCGACCTCGACGAGACGGATGCCTTCGATCTGGGTGCCGACGACTACGTCACCAAGCCCTTCAGCTTCGCGGTGCTCGTCGCGCGCATCAACGCGCTGCTGCGACGCGGACGGGTGACACGTGTCCCGGTGCTGCAGGTCGGGGACCTGGTGCTCGACACCGTCTCGGGCAGGACGAGCCGGCACGGGGTCGAGATCGACCTCACGACCAAGGAGCGCACGCTGCTGGAGTTCCTGATGGTCCATGAGGACGAGATCCTCACCCGCACCCAGATCATCGACCACTGCTGGGACTCGGTCTACGAGGGCAGCAGCAATGTGGTGGAGGTCTACATCCACTACCTGCGCCACAAGATCGACGAACCCTTCGGCGTACGCACCCTGCTCACCCGCCGTGGCGCCGGCTACCAGCTGGTCGCCCACCAGGCCGAGGACGCATCACCCGAGGACGAGCCCCCGCCCCAGGACAGGCCATGAGACATGTGGGCACGATTGCGAAGATCTGGGCCTTCGCCGTCCTGCTGCTGGGGGCGATCATCCTGCTCGCCGGAATTGGTCTGGTGCTGGGTCTGCGCACCGGAATGTCCTCGGCCACCTCGGCCATGGTCGATGACGTCGTCACCAGCGTCCTCACCACGGCCCGCTCCGAGGGCCTGCCCGCTGCCGTGCGGTCGAGCGCCCAGTCCGCAGGCACACCGCTGACCATCTGCGCCGCCGACGGATCTGGGACAGTGGTGGCATCCCGGCCCGACGGCCGCTGCGACTGGCCGGAGGCCGTCCCGGACCACCTCCCCCCCGGAACCCGGATGGACTCCTCACGCACCAGCGGCCCCCTTGGCCTGAATCTGTCCGAGCACGTCTGGCAGGCACGTGGCGTCGCCCTCGGGGACGAGCAGTGGACGGTCGTCATGGCCGCCCATGTGGGCGAGGGCACGGCTGCCTTCACGATCACCAAGAGATTGCTCGCGGTCGGGGGGTTGTTCACCTGGGCGCTCGGGGCCCTACTTCTGTGGTTCGTGATCCGCCAGGCACTCAGGCCCGTGACGGGAATCCGCCGATCCGTCCAGGCGATCGGTGCCCGCCACGACCTGTCGGTACGCGTGCCGGTGCCCACCGGCAGGGACGAGATCGCCACCCTGGCCATCACCATGAACGGCATGCTGGACGAGCTGGAACGCGCCGACGCCGTGCAACGGCAGTTCATCGCCGATGCCAGCCATGAGCTGCGCACCCCCGTCTCGGTGCTGCGGACGGGTCTGGAGGTCCAGGCGGGCAGCACGCGGGAGATGCCCCCGGATGTCGTCGACGGCCTGCGTGACCTCGCCGGCCAGGCTGCCGAACTGGGAGAACTCGTCGACTCGTTGCTCACCGTGAGCAGGCTGGACGTACCCGGTTTCCGGGCGAGGCTGCGCGAGACCGATCTCGACGAGGTCGTGGGCAAGGAGGTCGCCGACCTGCGGCTCGTCACGACCCACCCGGTCACCCTCCGACTGGAACCGGTACGGGTCCAGGCTGACTCCGTCCTGATGGGTCAGCTCGTGCGCAATCTGGTGACCAACGCCGATCGTTACGCCGCCACCTCGATCCGTGTGAGCCTCCGCAGTTCGGGGCCGACCGCCGTCCTGGACGTGGACGACGACGGCGCACCCGTCCCCCTCGCCGAACGTGACCGCATCTTCGACCGATTCGTGCAACTCGACCCCGCCCGGGCAGACCATCACGCCGGGCTGGGCCTTCCGATCTGCCGGATGATCTGCGAACTTCACGGCGGCACCGTGGAGGCCACCGAGGCCGAGGACGGCTGGTGCCGATTCAGCGTCCGCATCCCGCCCGACGCCCGGACCGCGAACTCCGCCTGAGGCCAGATGGCCTCCCGGAGCTCAACCCAGGCAGACCTGCTGGACCTCCTGCACGAAACCGCCCATCAGCCGGCGCCCCAGGCCCTCGAACAGGGAGGGATCACCGGTGGTGAGGAAGTCGCGGTGCACCTCGGCAGGCACGTCCCCCTCGTTCCGCAGGAGGTCCTCCCGCGTGAGCATCGCGAAGGTCGCCCGCGCCGACTCGACGGAGCTGGAGACCAGGGTCACCGACTCCCCCATCACGTAGCTGATGACTCCGGAGAGCAGCGGGTAGTGCGTGCACCCGAGGATGACGGTGTCGACGTCCGCCTCCTTGAGATTGCTCAGATAACCCTCCGCCAGGGCCAGCACCCTGGGGCCGGTGGTGATGCCGGACTCCACCAGCTCGACGAACTTCGGGCACACCTGGGTGAACAAGGTCACCGGCGAGGCAGCCAGGGCATCGTTGTAGGACCGGGACGCGGCCGTCGCGTGGGTGCAGACGACGCCGATCCGGTGGTTGCGGGTGATCGCTGCGGCCCTGCGGGCGGCCGGCAGGATCACCTCGACGATCGGCACATCGTAGCGCTCCCTGGCATCGCGCAGCGCCGCCGATGAACCGGTGTTACAGGCTATGACAAGGGCCTTCACCCCCCTGTCGACGAGTTCGTCGAGGCACTGGAGGACGAACCCGCGCACCTCGGCGATCGGCCGGGGGCCATAGGGAGCCCGGGCGGTGTCACCCAGGTAGAGGATGTCCTCGTGCGGCAACAGGTCGACGATCGACCGGGCGACTGTCAGGCCACCGAAACCAGAATCGAAGATGCCGATCGGGGCGGTGACGTCAGGACTCACCCGGCTGAGTGTAGGCGAAGCGTCCAGTCAGTGCAGACAGTCGAGCAGTGACTCCTGGACCCAGCCCAGCCATTCGTAGATCGAGAAGACCGAGGTGCGCGGATCCGAATCCGGCAGCTCTGCCAGCATGTCCTGATCGGACGCCGTCTCGATTCCAAGGCGTACCGATACTGCCAGTCGCAGCGCGGTGAGGGTCTTCAGCCAATCCTCCACGTGCTCGTCGGGGACGACGCAGCGCCGATCGTGGCCCACCTGGTTGAGATCGGAGATCACCGCGACTGCGGAGTTGAGTTTCGCATCGCGCTGCTCGGCCTGGGAGAAACGGCGGAATTCGGCTGAGGCCTTGTCGTCATCGCGGTAGGCATCGGGGAAGATCCTGCGAAGCACCGGGTCCACCGAGGAATCGGAGCAGAAACCCGCATCCACCGGCTGGCTCAGTTCGCGTTCCAGCTCACCGAAGATGTCCTCCTCGCTGCCACCTGAATCACCGTCCAGCGCACCCGAACGGACCGGCGGCATGGCTTGGCTGGTGAGCAGTTCGACGAGCTGCTGGGCCAGGTTGGACATGATGGTCAGTTCTTCGTGCTCGAGAGTGCAGGTGAGCTGACCCCGACGGCGGCGAAAAGCGTGCATCACTCGGCCCGGCCCACAGTGGCCCACAGCCCGAAGCCGTGCATGGCATTGACATCGCGCTCCATGGCCTCACGCTGTCCGCTGCTCACCACTGCCTTGCCCTCCATGTGCACCTGCATCATGAGGCGCTCGGAACGGTCACGCGAATAGTGGAAATAGCTGCAGAAGACGTGTGTGACATAGCTCATGAGATTCACCGGGTCATCCCAGACGATCGTGACCCACGGATTACCCCCCTGGGTCTCCTCCTCGGCACGCTCAGCGAGGGCAGTTCCGCCCTCGGGAGCTGCTGAGGGAGATTCCGACATGGCTCCATTTTGCGTCACCGATCAACCCGACCAGCAAGGTGGTCCCCCCGGAAGGAGCTGCGGAGGGCACTTGGGGTACCCATACGGTTGCAGGAATCCCCCGGGCAGGGCATCTGTGGACGGTGCCAGGTCGGTCCTAGGGTGAACCTCATGACCAGCACCGCGCTGTTGACCGACATGTACGAGCTGACGATGGTGAGGGCCGCGCTGCACTCCGGCAAGGCCTTCCGCCATGTGCTCTTCGAGCTGTTCCCACGCCGGCTGCCCACCGGGCGCAGTTACGGAGTGGTTGCGGGCACCGGGCGGGTGCTCGACGCGCTCGCCGACTTCCACTTCGGCGACGCCGAGATCGACTATCTGGTGAACGCCGGGGTGGCCGACGACCTGCTGGCGTCCTATCTGGCCGACTACCGGTTCACCGGGGACATCGTGGGCTATCCGGAGGGCGAGCTGTTCTTCGGCGGTTCTCCTCTGTTGCAGGTGGAGGGCGACTTCGCCGAGGTGGTGATGCTGGAGACACTGCTCCTGTCGATCCTCAACCACGATTCCGCGATCGCGTCGGCAGCGAGCCGCATGACGATGGCTGCCGAGGGACGCCCGATCCTCGAGTTCGGTGCCCGCCGCACCCATGAAAAGGCGGCCGTCGCTGCGGCACGGGCCGCCTGGATCGCCGGTTTCGGGCCCACCTCGGATCTGGAGGCCGGACGATCCTTCGGGCTCCCGGTCAGCGGCACCGCAGCGCACGCCTTCACGATGCTCTTCGACACCGAGGAGGAGGCCTTCCGGGCGCAGCTCGACTGGCTCGGCGAGGACACCACCCTGCTCGTGGACACCTACGACGTGGACGAGGCCATCCGCACCGCGGTGCGTCTCACCGACGGCCGGATCGGAGGTGTCCGGATCGACTCGGGTGATCTGAGCACCGAGGTGACCCATGTGCGCGCGCTGCTGGATTCCCTGGGTGCGACCAGGACCCGCATCGTGGTGACCAACGACCTGGACGAGTACCAGATAGCGGCGCTGCGGGCCGCGCCGGTGGACGGCTTCGGGGTGGGCACCAGCCTGGTCACGGGTTCGGGGCATCCGACATGTGGTTTCGTCTTCAAGATCGTGGCGCGAGCCACTTCTGAGGGCCCCGATGCCCCCATGGAGGACGTGGCGAAGATGTCGGAGAACAAACACACCATCGGCGGGCGCAAATTCGCGATGCGCCAGATCAACGGCAAGGGCATTGCCGAGGCCGAGGTGATCGGCATCGACGCCGCGCCACGGGGTGACTCCGACGACCGGGAGTTGCTGGTGGATCTGGTGAAGGGCGGTGAGGTTGTCGGGGCCGAGCCCCTGGCGTCCGCCCGTGAGCGTCATGAGCGGGCTCGTGCCGAGCTGCCGTTGAAGGGACGTCATCTGGCCAATGCCGAGCCGGCGATCCCCACCGTGATCCTCGATTCCTCCGGTCAGGAGACCGACAACGTCTACCAGGCGGGCGCGGCGCCGACGAATCTGTAGTGCTGGTGAGCGCGCGGGCAGCATCGGCAGGGACCTGCGGCACCGGGATCCCCGGGGACTGCCGGTGATAGCTTCACGCCCATGAGCTTCCTGCCCCAGGTTTCCGACACCTTCGACGCGGATCGCTGGCGCGAGGTGGTGCCGGACCACACACCGCTCACCGAGACGACCTATCACCGGCTCGTCTCGCGGGGCGACAACGACGGAGCTCCTGCGGGCACCGATCTTCCGCTGGTACGGATCGCCATCGATCGGCCATTGATCCGCAATGCCTTCGGCCCTCACACCGTCGACGAGCTCTACCGCTGCATCGACGACGCCCGCTGCACACCCGATGTCGCGTCGATCCTGCTCACCGGCAACGGCCCCTCGCCCAAGGACGGCGGCTACTCCTTCTGCTCCGGAGGCGACCAGCGAGCCCGGGGCGCCGAGGGCTATCGCTATGCCTCGGCCGAGAAGCCGTCCAGCGACCACGGCGCAGACCCCGAAGACCTCACACCTGCCCGCAGAGCCCGGCTCGACAAGGGACGACGCGCCCGGCTGCACATCCTCGAGGTGCAAAGGCTCATGCGCTCCACACCCAAACCGATCATCGCCGTCGTGCCCGGCTGGTCCACCGGCGGCGGCCACTCGCTCATGGTGGTCTGCGATCTTGCGATCGCCAGCAAGGAGCACGCCGTCTTCAAGCAGGTGGACGCCAATGTGAGTTCCTTCGACGCCGGCTACGGGTCGGCGCTGCTCGCCCGGCAGGTGGGCGACAAGAGGGCCCGCCAGATCTTCTTCCTCGCCGACACCTACGACGCCGACCAGGCGGCCGCCTGGGGGGTCATCAACGAATCCGTGCCACATGCGGAACTGGAGCCGACCGCCATCGACTGGGGTATGAAGATCGCATCCAAGTCGCCGCAGTCCATCCGGATGCTCAAATATGCGTTCAACATGGTGGACGACGGCATCGCCGGCCAGCAGGCCTTCGCAGGCGAGGCGACCCGGCTCGGCTACATGACCGAGGAGGCCCGCGAAGGACGCGACGCCTTCCTGGAGCACCGGTCGCCCGACTGGTCGCAGTTCCCCTACTACTTCTGATCACCCCACGTCGTCCCCGTCACAGAACTTTCCCAGCGATTCCGAGTACTGACATGAATCCTGTTGCGCCAAGCCGATGGCATGTGCTTCCGGTTGATCGGAGTTCGGACGGGGCTGCTGCGCTGGCTGGTGCGCTCTGCGAACTGTTCGAGGAGCGCACCGAGCGAGTGCTGGTGCCTGCCGGGCCCGAGGAGGACCTCACTGCTCTGGCAGCAGATCTCACCTCGCGTGTCAGCGGGCTGCCCGATGATGTCCGCCTGGTGATGCGCACCTCGGGGTCGACGACCGGTCACGGACGGCTGGTCGGGCTGACGGCGGCGCAGCTGCTTGCGTCGGCGCAGGCCACCGACGCACGCCTCGGCGGACCGGCCACATGGGTGCTGGCGCTCCCGCCGCACCACATCGCTGGTCTGCAGGTGATCGCTCGGTCATTGCTGGCCGGGCGCTCCCCTGCCCTGATCGAGGGTCATGTCGATGCCGGCAAGCTCGTCGATGCCCTGGGGGAGGCGATCCGCCGTGATCCCGATGGCCGGGTGCACATCTCGCTGGTGCCCACCCAGCTCGCCGATGTGCTGCGTGATGCGGATGCCAATGACAGTCTGCGCCGTGCGGGCGCGGTGCTGGTCGGCGGCGATTCCACCCCTGATGTCCTGATCGATAGGGCGCGTCGGGCAGGTCTGGCGCTGCGCCTCAGCTACGGCATGAGCGAAACCTGTGGTGGATGCGTCTACGACGGCCTGCCCCTGGATGACGTCGAGGTGGTTCTCGGGGACAGGTTGGACCGGCCACGCGCCGAGGGCAGGATCTGGCTGAGTGGGCCGATGGTGATGAGCGGCTATCTGGACGACGATCCCGGAATTGTCCGGGCCGGCGACCAACGCTGGATCGCCACCCGGGATCTCGGTCACTGGGTCGATGGTCACCTGGTCGTGACCGGCCGGATCGACGACGTGATCATCAGCGGTGGGCTCAAGATCAGCGCTTCGGACGTACGGGACGCCGCACTGGCCACCGGGCTGGTCAGACGGGTGGCAGTGATCGGGTTGCCCAGCGAACGCTGGGGCCAGGTGGTGTGCGCCGTCGTGGCGACCTCTGCCTCCTGGTCGGCTGTGGAATCCGCCCGGCTGCGCGACGGGATCGGTGAACGCATCGGGCGAGCCAGGGCACCGCGGGTTGTCGTGTCAGCGCCGGCACTGCCCATGCTCGTCTCCGGCAAGCTGGATCGGATGGCCACCATCCGGCTTGCCGGGCAGGCATACCGCGCCGGGCTGGCCTGGACCTGCGACTGAGCCCACACCACCCGCCCCCGGCGAGTCGTTCATCCGGCACCTCGTCCCGTGATGAGCATGGCTGGCCTCAGAGCACCGACCACGAAGCACCCGTCGGGAGGCCGTTCTCGTAGGGGATCACCGCATGGAACTGGCCGATCGTCTCGTCGAAGACCAGCGGCAGGAAATAGCGGTCGCCCTCCCACATCGGCAACTCGCCGAGCTGATCGACACGCTGCCAGCTCAGCGGTCCCTCGACATTGGCCGCCGGTATGTCGCCGTGCCAGGCGTCCACCATGAACACGAAACCGAAGACATCCGAACCATCGGCGTTGAAACCCGGCCAGCTCACCGTGCCGCGCAGGCGCATGGAATCCACCTCGAGGCAGGCCTCCTCACGCAGCTCGCGGCGCATCCCCGCCACCACGTCCTCGTCGCGTTCGACTTTGCCGCCCAGACCATTGAACTTGCCCAACTGATCGTCGCCGGGCCGCGCGATGCGGTGCACCATGAGCACCCGCTGGCCATCGGGATGCTGCACGAAGGCCAGCGTGGTGAGAACCGGTGTGATCACGCCATCGGGTCCCAGCTCGGCAACACGCGCGGTTCACCATCGAGACCAGCCCGCACGGCGCCGGGCAGCCGGCTGGCACGCACGACCACCTGGAAGACGTACTCGTCGAACCAGGAATCGTCCATCGTCCAGTACCCCTTCTCCCCCATCTTGTCACCCCATGAGTTCTGCACCCGCCAGCGCCGCGGCCGCCCATCGACCAGATCGACGCCGGTGAAGCACATCGCGTGGCTCAGCGTGGTCTCGCGCAGGATCAGCCGGTCGGCCTTGGGCAGATCCAGACGCACCCCGTAGACATCCTCGTAGTCATGCAGGTGGGCGTGCCAGAGCCCCGCCACCTTGTCGCGCTGCTTGGCCACATCGCAGGCGAACCAGACGGGCTCGCCGTCCTGGATGGCCTCGACACTTGCCTGCTTGAGCACACCCAGGTCGGCGGTGACGTGCTGCTGGTCGGCGCCGCCGACCATGCGGCTGGAGCGGTCCACACGGTATGTGGTGTTGACGTCGATGTCCGGACGCGGGTCGTGGCAGACCACCACGAACTCGTCGACGCCACCGGCATGGCGCTCACCGAACTCCTTCGGCGTCATCACACCTTCGCGGACGAAATGCTTGTCCTTGTCGCGGTACTGCCACATGAACTCCGTCGGCGGAGTGCCCAGATGGATGGTCAGCATCCGGTGGGCATCAGCCAGGGCCTGGCAGCGCAGTGGCTCCGGATCCTCACCGGCGGCAACCGCAGCGCGGATGCGCAGGGCGGCGCGACGTAGCAGCGTGGAGACGTGCTCGTCCATCGCAGTGGTGTCGGTGGCCGAATCGGTGTCGGGCATCGCCCACAACGGCACCAGTCCGTACTTGCGCACCAGGGCGGCGAACTCTGGCCAGTAGCCGCCGTCACCGATCGGGTGCTCGAGCTCGTCGAGCACCTCCCGATCGTCGAGTGGACGCCCGGCGTCGCGGATGGTGCGGTCCAGAAAGGTGTTGGCCTTCTCGACCATGTCGTGGAAGAAGACGAAGTTCTGGCTGAGTTCGAACTCACCCAGGTTCAACTCGGCGATGATCCGGGCGCGGATCATGTTCAGTCCGGCGAACGCCCAGCACCGCCCGGAGTGCTTCTGATCGGTTATCGCGGCGTCGTCGATACGCTCCGAGACCGAGCTGTCGATCGCGGTGACCACCGCGCGATCCAGGGACAACGCCTCGACACCCGTGGTGGCCACGGCATTGCCCATGGTGCGGGCCAGGTGATCGGTCCGGACGATCTGGCCCTGCGAGGCCAGCCACACCGGGTCGAGCACCCGGCTTCGTGGGGCGGGTGGCTCGGAATTACCGGCGTCGCCAATCGCCATGTCGACGGCCCTGGTGGTCATCGTGTGCGTCCTCCCATTCGTCGTACCGAAAGCCCGGTGAGCAGGGACTGCGCTGCCAGGCACGCCCCGACGCCCTCGCCCGCGCGCAGTCGCAGGTCGAGCAGCGCCTCAAGGCCAAGTTCGGTGAGCACTGTGCGATGGGCTTCCTCGCGACTCACCTGACCCGCCACCAGATAGGACTGGATGGCGGGGTTCACCTCGACGGCGGCCAGCGCTGCGACGCCGGTGGCCAGGCCGTCGAGCACCACCATCGCTCCGGCCTGCGCCGCACCGACGACGACCCCGGCCAGCACGGCGAATTCCGGACCGCCCAATTCAGCCAGCGCCACTACCGGGTCACGGCGCAACGCCCCAACTTCGACCCTTGCCAGCGCGGCATCCAGCACATCGGCCTTGCGATCCAGCATCGCCGAATCGGCGCCCGCACCCAGGCCGACGGCCCGGTGAGGGTCCATTCCGGTGAACACGCAGGCCAACGCCGAAGCCACCGTGGTGTTGCCGACACCGATCTCACCCAGGCAGACCAGGCCTCGGGTCGCCGCCTGGGCACCCAGTTCACGACCCGCCACGATGAGGCGGGAGGCATCTGCCACCGTCATGGCCGGGGTGTCGACGAGATCTCCGCGAACGTCCTGGGGCCTGGCGAGTTCGGCACCTTCCAGCGGCTCACCATCCACCCCTGCATCGACCACCGTCAGGCCGAGCCCGGCCACCTTCGCGGTGACTGCACCCACCGCGGACCCGGCCAGCGATGCCGTCATCACCTCGCGAGTGACCCCGGTGTCGAAGGCCGTCACGCCGTGGCTGGTGATCGGATGGTCCGCGCCCACCAGTACCAGGATTCCGCTGTTCAACTCCTCACCGCAGGCCGCCACGATCCGGTCGAGCGCCTGGTCCAGCTTCCCGAGTGAACCGGGCGGGGTGAGCAGTCCGTCGGCGCGGTCGTGGGCGTGCACGACATGACGCTGATCGGGTGCGGTCAGCTCGGACCACAGAGGGCTGTCGGGTCCCACCTCAGGCAGCACCACTGCGGCCTCCTCGGATTGTGCGGGCTCGATGAGTGGGACCCCGTCGGGTAGCCCGGAAGCAGGCGGCTCGGGCGCGTCGGCGGGCCAGCCATCGCTCATGAGCACCTCGTCGAGCGGCAGCCGGTGAGACCATGCCCGCCGCTCCAGACCGGGATAGGGCGGCCGTTCATCGGGCCAGCCCAGGCACATCCAGCCCAGGGTCTCGACCCCGGAGGGCACACCGAGCAGCGCGGCCAGTTCGGACGGTCGCATGAGGGTGACCCAGCCCATTCCCAGTCCTGCGGCCCGTGCGGTGAGCCAGCAGTTCTCGATGGCGGACGCGCAACTCCACAGGTCGGCATCGTGGAAGGTGTTTCGCCCCAGCACGCCCTGGGCGGGCGTGCGACGGTCGCAGGCCACCACGATGCCGAGCGGCGCCTCCCTGATGCCTTCCAGTTGAAGGTCGAGCAGCCGCCTGGCGCGTTGCGGACTGAGCTGAGCCGCTTGCCGCAGCCTCTCCCGATCAGCCATCAGGGCGGCACGCTCGCGGAGCCGCCGCGCGCGCACCACGATGAACCGCCAGGGCTGGGATTGCCCGACACTGGGGCCGGCATGTCCCGCTGCGATCACCTCGCGCAGCAGCTCTTCGGGTACAGGATCGGGGCGGAACCGCCGGATGTCGCGCCGCGCCGAAATCACCGTCGACAGTGCCTCACGGGTCGGTTCGTCGAGGGCCCAGGCCTGCACGTCCTCGTCGCGCTGCGCCGCCGAGGTCGGATCGCCGATCGTCGGCACGGGTCGGCGCCACAACTGCCCGGTACGCAACTCGTGCGCTGATTCCGCTGGGTTCATGGCTTCAGGCTAGTCAGCGAGCCAATCAGACAACGAGCAGATCAGACTGCCGGGACGACCACCGTCTGCACCGGCAGGCCGGAATTCGCGCCGATGCCCAGCCCGCTGGGTGCCCGCCCTGCCCTGACGACCTGCGCGCCGAGGCAGGCGATCATGGCGCCATTGTCGGTGCACAGGCCCGGACGCGGGCGGCGCAGCTCGATGCCGGCGGCCTGGGTGCGCTCCTCCAACAGCCCGCGCAGCCGGGAATTGGCCGCCACTCCACCGCCGATGATCATGTGCTCGATGCCGTTCGCCTGGGCGGCGTCCACGGCCTTCGCGGTGAGCACATCTGCCACCGCCTCCTGGAAACTCGCGCAGACATCGTCGACGGGTACCTCGTGCCCCTCCAGACGACAGGTCTCCACCCAGCGCGCAACAGCAGTCTTCAGCCCCGAGAAGCTGAAATCGAAGCGGTGCCTGGCCATGTCATGCTGCGCGGTGAGCCCGCGCGGGAAGTGGATGGCCTCGGGATTGCCGTTCTGGGCGGCCTTGTCGATCACCGGGCCACCGGGATAGGGCAGGCCGAGCAGCCGAGCGACCTTGTCATAGGCCTCCCCTGCCGCGTCGTCGATGGTGGTACCGAGTTCGGTGATCTGACCGGTGATGTCGTCCACCGCGAGAATCTGGGTGTGCCCACCGCTGACCAGCAGCGCGATGCAAGGCAGCACCAGGGGCTCGGCCGGTTCGCCCTCGGGATGGTCCAGCAGATCCACCGCGACATGTCCGATGAGGTGGTTGACGCCATACAGCGGCTTGCCCAGGCCCGCAGCCAGTGCCTTGGCAGCAGCCAGCCCCACGACGAGCGAACCCATCAGGCCTGGTCCGGCCGTGACGGCAATGGCGTCCAGGTCGGCAAGATCGATACCCGACTGCTCAACCGCCCGATGCAGGGTCGGGCCGATGGCCTCAAGATGGGCACGCGAAGCCACCTCGGGCACCACACCCCCGAAACGGGCATGCAGCTCGACAGAGCTGGCGACCTGGTTAGCCAGCAGTTGCTCGCCGCGAACGATTCCGACGCTCGTCTCGTCGCAACTCGACTCGATGCCGAGCACCAACGGCTCAGTCATGCTTCCTCCTCCGTGCAGGCCGCTTCCGACCCGGCAGGCCCTGTCAGGGGTTTGGCCATGACCAGTGCATGGCTGCCCGGCCCGTAATAGTTCTCACGGCGGTGGATCTGGCTGAAACCAGCCCCGCGGTACAGCGCCCGGGCCGCCGCGTTGTCCTCCCGAACCTCCAGCAGCATCCGGCTGGCACCTTGCTCACCGGCCCAGTCGAGCACCTGGCCGAGCAATCGGCGTGCCAGCCCGTGTTCACGGTGAGACGGGGCGACGATGATGCGCAGCAACTCCGCGTCGCCGAGCACGACGCTGCCCAGCGCCGCCGCCACCGTCTCCCAGCCCTCGCGCAGCGCGAAGCCGCGGCGCCCGGCGGCCTGCAGTTCCGCGTGCCAGGATCGGCTGCTCCACCGCTCGCGTTCCGGGAAACCGGAGCCCTCGAGGGCGGTCAGTGAAGCCAGATCGGCGGGGCTGAGCCTGCCGAGGGTCACCGTGGCGTTCATTTCGTTGCCTGCCGAATCGTTGTTGGACGGCCGGCCTGCTCGACGGCGTGGCGGGCCGGACGCATCCGGCGGTGCCTGCCGTTGAGCGCGGACTTGCGGGCGCTGGGCAGCTCCGCATCGGGCTTGCGCAGATACAGCGGCGCAAGGCCGGCATCGGGAATCGACTGCCAGTTCGCGGCCATGAAACCGGCATCGACGCTGCACGGTGCGTCCGCGGGACGCCGCTCACCGAGCAGCTCGGGATAGACGTCGACTCCGGGGCCTGCGACGGGCTCGTGCGGCAGACGTGCCGGATCGGTCACCTGGGGCTCGCCGGCCCGCCGGCCGTCGCTGTAGCGGGCCCAGTAGAGCTCCTTGCGGCGGGCGTCCGAGGCGATGACGAATTCCTGCGGCGCGCCCCCGGTCGCCATCCACTGGGCGGCGATGACGTCAAGGGTGCACACCCCGTGCAACGGTACGTCCAGCACCTGGCCAAGGGTGACAGCCGTGGCGATGCCCACTCGCAAACCGGTGAAGGGACCGGGCCCCACTCCGATGCAGATCCGCTCGACATCGGGGAGGCTCGCGCCGGTGGCCGACAACATCTCCTGCACGCACGGGATGAGCATCTCGACGTGGGAGTGGCTGTTCCCCACCGTGCGAGTGGCGACGGCCACGCCGTGGGGGGGGGGGCCCCCCCCCCCCCCCCCCGGGGGGGGGGGGGGGGGGGGCCCCGGGGGGGGGGGGGGGGGGGGCGCGGGGGGGGGGGGGCGGGGGCGGGCTGGGGGAGGGG